>NZ_LZJJ01000133.1:0-5721 GCF_001667625.1 Mycobacterium sp. E1715 | reverse complement strand
CGCAGAGTTCACCGGCGTCCTTGCCGACCTTCTCCGGGGTGGACACGCACACGCCCGTCAGCTCGAACTGCGGATTGGTGATCAGCTCGGCCAGGGCCAACCCTCCGACGTTTCCGGTACCGACATGCGCGACGCGGATCGCCATGAGAGTCTCCGTCCGTTGAGCGCTCCAAACGTTTCTAGACAGTAGTCCATAAAATCTTTGCCGCATACCGGCGGACGGGTCGCGATCACCCGGGGCAGAATGGCTGGCTGATGACACAACGCGAAGACGTCCGATTCCCCTCCGGTGGCGATCTGATCAGCGCCTGGCTCTACCGGCCGGAGGGCGGAGAACGCGCGCCCCTGCTGGTGATGGCGCACGGCCTGGGCGGGGTGCGAACCATGCGGCTGGACGCGTACGCCGAACGGTTCAGCGCGGCCGGGTACGCCTGCCTGGTGTTCGACTACCGCAACTTCGGCGACAGCGAGGGCCGGCCCCGCCAGGTGCTCGATGTCGGACTGCAGCTCGCCGACTGGGCGGCGGCGGTCGCCTACGCGCGCACCCTGCCCGGGATCGACCCCGACCGAATCGCGTTGTGGGGCACCTCGTTTGCCGGCGGCCACGTGATCGCCACGGCGGCCCGGCTGCCGGGCATCGCGGCCGCGATCGCCCAATGCCCCTTCACCGACGGCATCGCGTCGGCGCGCACCATCAGCAACCCGCTGGTCTTCGCTCAAGTCGGTCTGCTGGCGGCGCGTGACCTGCTGGCCGCCCGGATGCGCAAGCCCCCGGTGATGGTGCCGACGGTCGGGAGACCGGGCGACGTCGCGCTGATGACCACGCCCGACGCCTACCCCGGCTACCTCAGGCTCGTCCCCGCGGGTGAGGAACTGACCAACGAGGTGGCGGCCCGCATCGCGTTGACGATCATGGCCTACCGTCCCGGCCGCGACACCGCGAAGATTCCCTGCCCGATCCTGTTCTGCGTGTGCGAAGCCGACTCGGTCGCACCGGCGGCGCCGACGCTGCGCTACGCGGCCAAGGCCCCGCGCGGCGAGGTCAAGCTGTACCCCGAGGGCCATTTCGCGATCTACGTCGACGAGGCGTTCGAGCGTGTCGTCGCCGACCAGCTCGCCTTCCTCGACAGACACCTCAAGGGTGTGAGTCCTTAGGGACCGAGCGGGGAGCTCGTGCGGATCGCTTCGTCACGGATCAGGCCGCGCAGCAGCGCGGTGCTGAATTCCGCGGCGATCTCCTTGGCGCTGCGACGTCCACTGGGGCGCAACCACCGGTAGGCACCGAGTGTCATGCCGATGTAGCCGAGCGCCAGGACGTGCGAATCGCACTGGTAGAACTCGCCGCTGGCGATCCCCCGATCGATGAGGCCGTGGACGTGTTCGTAAACCTGGGTCTCCTTCTCGCGGACCGCGGCGACCTGCTCCTCGGAGAACCACTCGGTGATGTAGGGCTGCTCCTGGAAGTAGACGGCCGCGCCCTCGGGGTTGGCGGCGATCTGGTCCAGCAGCCGCACGGTGTACTGATACAGCGCCTCGCGGGCGGTCATCGACGGATCGTCGTGAACGGCGGCCAGCGTCCGCTCGGCGGCCTGCTGGTAGATGTCGTAGAGGATCAGGGACTTGCTGGCGTAGTAGTGGTAGACCGTCGCCTTGTTCAGGCCGATCACGTCCGCGACGTCGTCCATCCGGGTGCCGTGGTAGCCGCGCGCGGCGAACAGCTTGGTGGCGACAGCCAGCAGCTCCTCACGTCGCGTTAGTCCGTTCTCGGATGGCATCTGCCCTCGCTATCGTCACTGCCGGGCGGGACCTAGGGTGCCGGGCAAGGCCAATTATCAATCAACTGGTTGGACAGTTTAGGCAAACGCCAGGTGTCGCCCCGACACGGATGGGACTAGACTCGCTGTCACAAAGCTCAAGTCGCGACTGGAGGGGTGGCCTCATGGATCCGAGTCCGGACTACGACGCTAGCGACGAGATCGAGTTCTTCTTCCGCTACGTCCCGTGGGGGCTGCGCGGGGTGGTCGACGGCAACGGCTACCCGCCGCCCGCCTACCCGCCCGTCTAGCGACCCTGGTGGCGACCCGCAGCGCCCGGCTCCGCCGCGCTCGCGATCGCCACGGCCGTCTGGCCCTTAAAGCGCCTTCAGTTCCTCGGCGACCTCGGTCACCGACTTCTTCGCGTCCCCGAACAGCATCGTCGTCCCCTCGGCGTAGAACAGCGGGTTGTCGATGCCCGCGAACCCGGAGTTCATCGACCGCTTGAGCACGATCACCGACTTGGCCTTGTCGACGTTGAGAATGGGCATGCCATAGATCGGACTGGATTGCTCGTTGCGCGCCGCCGGGTTGGTGACGTCGTTGGCGCCGATGACGATCGCCACGTCGGTGCGGGCGAACTCGTCGTTGATGTCGTCCATGTCCTTCATGGCGTCGTAGTCGACCTCGGCCTCGGCCAGCAGCACGTTCATGTGGCCGGGCATGCGGCCGGCGACCGGGTGGATCGCGTACTTGACCGGGACGCCCTTGTCCTCCAGCAGCGAAGCCATGTCCTTGACCGCGTGTTGGGCCTGCGCGACCGCCAGACCGTAGCCGGGAACCACGATCACCTGGTTGGCGTAGGCCATCTGGATCGCCGCGTCGGCGGCCGACGTGGCCTTGACGTGCTTGTCGCCTCCGCCGTCGCCACTGGGCGCGACGCCGCCGCCGCCGAATCCGCCCGCGACGATCGCCGGGATGGAGCGGTTCATCGCCTTGGCCATCAGGTTGGTCAGGATCGAACCGGAGGCGCCGACGATCATGCCCGCCACGATCATCGCGGTGTTGTTCAGCGCCAGGCCGGCCGCTGCGGCCGACAGCCCGGTCATCGCGTTGAGCAGGGAGATGACCACCGGCATGTCGGCGCCGCCGATCGGCAGCACCACCATCAGGCCGAGCACACCGGCGGCGGCCAGCAGGCCAATCATCCACCACAGCGGCACCCCACCGGTGCCGGGGTGGGCGTGCAGGCCGATCACCACCGCGGCGGCCACCGCGGCGGCCAGCAGCAGCAGGTTGATCGGCTGTTGCGCCCTGCCGAACCCGATCGGCGATCCGGAGATGATCTCCTGCAGCTTGCCGAACGCGATGATCGATCCCCAGAACGAGATCGACCCGATGATCGCGGCGAAGAGCGACGCCACGACGATGTGCACGGTCGGCGACTCCCCGTGCTGGAAGGCCGAGAAGCCGCTGGTCTCAATGAATTCCGACAGCGCGATCAGCGCGACGGTGCCGCCGCCCACGCCGTTGAAGAAGGCCACCAGCTGCGGCATGGCGGTCATCTTGGTCAGCCGGGCGGGCGGAACGCCGAGCACCACGCCCACGACCAGGCCGGCGATGATCAGCACCCAGGACTCGGTATGGCGGATCTTGATCAGCGTCGCGCCCACGGCGATGGCCATGCCGACCGCGGCGATCAGGTTGCCCCGCACCGCGGTCTTGGGCCCGGTCAGGCCCATCAAGCCATAGATGAAGAGGGCGAACGAGATGATGTAGAGGACGGTGACCAGGTAGTTCATTTCGCCGCCAGGTCTTCGGTCTTCACGGGCACGGCCTTCTTCTTGCCCTTGAACATCCCGAGCATCCGGTCGGTGACGATGAAGCCGCCGATGACGTTGAGCGTCCCGAACACCACCGCGACGAACAGGATGATCTGCACCGCCAGCGAGGGGTGCTCCACCTCGCCGAAGACCACCAGCGCCCCCAGCACCACGATGCCGTGAATCGCGTTGGTCCCCGACATCAACGGCGTGTGCAGGGTGTTGGGCACCTTGGAGATGACGGCGAACCCGACGAACCCGGACAGCACCAGGATCGCCAGATTGGCCAATAACTCGTCGTACATGTAGTCCTCTCAGGCCCGCGTGACACAGGAGGCCGCAACGACCTCGTCGTCGAAGTCGGGGGCCAGCTTGCCATCGGTGATCAACAGGTCCAGTAGCGCCGTGATGTTCTTGCTGTACAGCTCGCTGGCGTGCTCGGGCATCGTCGCCGGCAGGTTCAGCGGCGAGGCGATGGTCACGTCGTGCTTGACGACCGTCTTCCCGGGCTCGGTGAGTTCGCAGTTGCCTCCGGTCTCCCCGGCCAGGTCGACGACGACGCTGCCGGGCTTCATCGACTCCACGGCCGCGGCGGTCACCAGGCGCGGCGCGGGACGCCCCGGGACGAGCGCGGTGGTGATCACGACGTCGAACCCGGCGATCGCCTTCTCCAGCGACTCCTGCTGCTCGGCGCGTTCGGACTCGGTGAGCTCGCGGGCGTATCCGCCCTCACCGGCCGCGTCGATGCCGAGGTCCAGCCACTGCGCCCCCACCGAGCGGACCTGGTCGGCCACCTCCGGGCGCACGTCGTAACCGGAGGTGCGCGCGCCCAGCCGCTTGGCCGTCGCAAGCGCTTGCAGGCCGGCCACCCCGACGCCGAGCACCAGCACGCTGGCCGGCTTCACGGTGCCGGCCGCCGTGGTCAGCATGGGGAAGAACCGCGTCGACTCCGACGCGGCCAGCAGGACGGCCTTATAGCCGGCCACGTTGGCCTGCGACGAGAGCGCGTCCATCACCTGGGCCCGCGAGATGCGCGGAATGGCCTCGAGCGCGAACGCCTGCACCCCGGCCTCGGTCAGCGCGCCGATCGAGTTGTCGGCGTTGCGCGGTGCCAGGAACCCGATGAGCGTCTGCCCGCGGCGCAGCCTGCCGACCTCTTCTTTGGTCGGCGGCGCCACCTTCACGACGATGTCGGCGGTCCAGGCGTCCCCGATGCTCGCGCCGGCCTCGGTGTAGAGCTGGTCGGGCAGCAACGCCTTTTCGCCCGCCCCCGACTCGACCACCACCGCCACACCGCTGCTGATCAGCGACGCCACCGCCTTGGGGACCAGCGCGACCCGTCGTTCGTCGGCCCCGGACTCGGCGACCACCCCTACCGTCGTCTGCGCATCTGTCATGGCGCGTACATCTGCTTTCCCGTTTCCTGCCGTTTGGATGTGCCGCTGGCTGGCCGCACGCTTCGCTACCTTAACGCCTGCCGGTTTTCGGCCCGGACGTGCGATCGACCGGGGCGGGATGCCCCCGAGCGGCCGATCGACTCCCGTCGATGGTTCGTCACCCGAGGCGCACGCAGTACCGGCCGCCGTGTTGTGGAGTCACACCAAGGCGTTGTGGCCGCGGCGGGTTACCAGAGCGGGATGTCCCGGCCGTGCTGGTCGGCGGGCCGCGGGCCGAAGTAGCGGCGCTCGGACTCGTCGATGCGCACGTCGTTGATGCTGGCCTCGCGACGCGCCATCAACCCCGACGGGGAGAACTCCCACAGCTCGTTGCCGTAGCTGCGGTACCACTGGCCGCCCGCGTCGCGGCATTCGTATTGGAACCGAACGGCGATGCGGTTGTCGTGAAAGTCCCACAAGCTTTTCCGCAACGCGTAGTCGAGCTCGCGCTGCCACTTACGGGTCAGGAACGCCACGATCGCGTCGCGGCCGACGACGTGTTCGTCGCGGTTTCGCCACTGCGAGTCGGGCGTGTAGGCCAGGCTGACCTGGTGCGGGTCGCGGGTGTTCCACGCGTCCTCGGCGGCCTGCACCTTCTGCAGCGCCGTCTCGTAGGTGAACGGGGGCAACGGCGGACGGGACTCGGTCATGGCGTCCATGGTGCTCGACGGCAATCGCGACACATAAACGTCTGCGACGACACGCCGC
>NZ_LZJJ01000132.1:0-14720 GCF_001667625.1 Mycobacterium sp. E1715 | reverse complement strand
CGTGCTCGACGACGCGGTCGTCACATCCTTGACCGCTGAGCGAGTGGACGCGGTGTTGCGCGCCAAGGTCGATGCGGCCTGGAATCTGCACGAGCTCACCCGCGACCTCGATCTCGCTGCGTTCGTGATGTTTTCGTCGATGGCCGGGCTGGTGGGGTCGTCGGGCCAGGCCAACTACGCGGCGGCCAACTCGTTCCTCGACGGGCTGGCCGCGCACCGCCGGGCTCTCGGGTTGCCCGCGATCTCGCTGGGCTGGGGACTGTGGGATCAGGCCAGCGCCATGACCGGTGGGCTGGACGCCGCCGACATCGCCCGGCTCGGTCGCGACGGGATCCTGGCTCTGTCGTCGGACGAGGCGATGGAATTGTTCGACGCCGCCCTGATCGTCGACGAGCCGTTCCTCGCGCCCGCCCGCATCGACCTGAACGCGCTGCGCGCCCACGCCACCGCAGTGCCACCCATGTTCGCCGAACTGGTCAACGCGCCCGCGCGGCGTCAGGTCGACGACTCACTGGCCGCCGCCAAATCGAAATCGGCCTTGGCGCATCGGCTGCACGGCCTGACCGAACCCGAACAACACGCCGTGCTGCTGGACCTGGTCCGCGCGCACATCGCCACCGTGTTGGGCAACACCACACCGGAGGCGATCGACCCGGACAAGGCGTTCCAGGACTTGGGCTTCGACTCGCTGACCGCGGTCGAAATGCGCAACCGGCTGAAAACCGCGACCGGGCTTGCCCTTTCACCCACCCTCATCTTCGACTACCCGACACCGAACGGCCTCGCGGGTTACATCCGGGGCGAACTCGCGGGAGTGCCGCAGGAAGTCGCGCCCGCCCCGGCCGTCCGTGCCGTCGGCGACGACCCGATCGTGATCGTCGGCATGGCGTGCCGGTATCCGGGCGGGGTCACTTCCCCCGACGATCTGTGGCGGATGCTCGTCGAGCAGCGTGACGTGCTCTCGGACTTCCCCACCGACCGCGGCTGGGACCTGGCCGGCATCTACAACCCGGACCCCGACGTCCCTGGCACGTGTTACACCCGCACCGGCGGGTTCGTCGAGGGCGTCGCGGACTTCGACCCCGCCTTCTTCGGTATCGCGCCCAGCGAGGCGCTGGCGATGGACCCGCAGCAGCGGATGTTCCTCGAGCTGTCCTGGGAAGCCTTGGAGCGGGCCGGAATCGAACCTGGCGCGTTGCGGGGCAGCGCGACCGGCGTCTTCGCCGGGGTCTACACGCAGGGCTATGGCATGGGCGCCGCCCCGGCCGCGGAGGGCTTCCGCCTGACCGGGCAGTCGTCGAGCGTGGCGTCGGGCCGGGTGTCGTACGCCCTGGGCCTGGAGGGCCCGGCGGTGTCGGTGGACACGGCGTGTTCCTCGTCGCTGGTGGCGCTGCACATGGCGGCGCAGTCCCTGCGCTCGGGCGAATGCGACCTGGCGCTCGCCGGCGGCGTCACCGTGAACGCCACACCCGACATCTTCGTGGAATTCAGCCGCATGCGCGGGCTTTCCGCCGACGGCCGATGCAAGGCGTACGCCGGGGCCGCCGACGGCACCGGATTCTCCGAGGGCGGCGGCATGCTGGTGGTCGAGCGGCTGTCGGATGCGCAGCGGCTCGGGCACCCGGTGCTGGCGGTGGTCCGCGGTTCGGCGATCAACCAGGACGGCGCCTCCAACGGCCTCACCGCGCCCAACGGCCCGTCCCAGCAGCGCGTGGTGCGCGCCGCGCTGGCCAACGCCGGCCTGTCCGCGGCCGACGTCGACGTCGTCGAAGGCCACGGCACGGGGACCACGTTGGGCGATCCCATTGAGGCCCAGGCGTTGTTGGCCACTTACGGGCAGGGCCGTGCCGAACCGCTCCTGCTGGGCTCGATCAAGTCGAACATCGGTCACACGCAGGCCGCCGCCGGCGTGGCCGGCGTGATCAAGATGGTGCTGGCGATGCGCCACGACCTGCTGCCGGCGACGCTGCACGTCGACGAACCCAGCCCGCACGTCGACTGGTCGATGGGTTCGGTGGCGCTGCTGACCGAGTCGCAGCCCTGGACGGCCGATCATCCGCGGCGGGCCGGCGTGTCGTCGTTCGGCATCAGCGGCACCAACGCGCACGTGATCATCGAGTCCGCGCCCGTCGGCGCCGCGCCGGTTGCCGAACGCGCCACGGCGCCGCTCGTTCCGTGGGTGGTATCCGCGAAGTCGTTGTCGGCGTTGGGTTCCCAGGCCGCACGGCTGGCCGAGCACGTACGCCAGCGCGGCGACCTCGACGCCGGTGATGTGGCGTGGTCGTTGGCTGGCCGGTCGAACTTCGAGCATCGCGCCGTCGTTGTGGGTGGTGATCGCGAGCTGTTGCTGGCCGGCCTCGATGAGTTGGCCGCCGGTGAACTCGGAGCGGTCGTCCAGGGCACGGTCACGCCCGGCGGCAAGACCGTCTTCGTCTTCCCCGGCCAGGGCGCCCAAATTCTCGGCATGGGCATGGGTTTGCACGCCGCCTACCCGGTGTTCGCCGAGGCGTTCAACACCGTCGTGGCCGAGTTGGACCGGCATTTGCTGCGGCCGCTGCGCGAAGTCATGTGGGGCCACGACGAAAATCTCTTGAACACCACCGAATTCGCCCAGCCGGCGTTGTTCGCGGTGGAAGTCGCCCTGTTCCGGTTGCTCGAATCCTGGGGCGTCCATCCCGACTTCGTGCTGGGCCACTCGATCGGTGAGCTGTCGGCCGCGCACGTCGCCGGCGTCTTGTCGCTGGAAAACGCGGCGGTCCTGGTCGCCGCTCGCGGCCGCTTCATGCAGGCCCTGCCCGAGGGTGGGGCGATGATCGCCGTGCAGGCCACCGAAGATGAGGTGCGACCGCTGCTGGTGCCCGGGGTCGGCATCGCCGCGGTCAACGGGCCGATGTCGGTGGTCATTTCGGGGGTCGAGGACAAGGTGTCCGCGATTGCGGGCCAACTCCGGGCCGACGGGCGCCGTGTCCACCAGTTGGCGGTGTCCCACGCGTTCCACTCGCCGTTGATGGAACCGATGGTCGACGAATTCGGCACGGTCGCCGCCGGTCTCGCCATCGGCAGCCCGACGATACCGATCGTGTCGAACCTCACCGGACAGCTGGCGGCCGACGACTTCGCTTCGGCGGCCTATTGGAAACGGCACATCCGCGAAGCCGTGCGGTTCGGCGACAGCGTGCGCTTCGTGCATTCGGCCGGCGCAAACCGCTTCCTCGAGGTCGGTCCCAGCAGCGGGTTGACGGCATCGATCGAAGAATCGCTTCCCGACGCTCCGGTGATCACCATGTCGGCGCTACGCAAAGACCGCCCGGAGCCGCTGGCCCTGACCAACGCGGTCGCGCAGGGATTCGTCGCCGGGATGGACGTGGACTGGCGCCGCGCCATCGGCAAAGCCAATTTCGTGGAATTGCCCACCTACGCGTTCGAGCGCCGGCGGTTCTGGCTCTCCGGCGCCGGAGCCACGGTCGACGCCGCGGGTTTGGGGCTCGCGCCCGGCGAGCACGCCCTGCTCGGTGCGGTGGTGGAACTGCCGGCGTCCGGCGGGGTGGTACTGACGGGCCGGTTGTCGCCCAGTGCGCAGGACTGGCTGGCGGATCACGCCGTCGGCGGCGTGGTGCTGTTCCCCGGCGCTGGATTCGTGGAGCTCGCGATCCGCGCCGGCGACGAAGTGGGCTGCGGCGTTGTCGACGAGCTGAATCTGGCGGCGCCGCTGGTGTTGCCGGGCTCCGGATCGGTCGCGGTGCAGGTCGTCGTCGGCGGCGCGGACGAATCGGGTGCCCGTGCGGTGTCGGTCTTTTCGCGCGCCGACGTGGGTTCGGGCTGGTCGTTGCACGCCGAAGGTGTCCTGCGTGCGGGCGAGGTGCAGCCGAGCGCGGACCTGTCGGTGTGGCCACCGATGGGTGCCACCGCGGTCGACGTCGGTGACGGCTATGAGCGCCTCGCCGAGCGCGGATACGGTTACGGCCCCGCGTTCCGCGGCCTGACCTCGATGTGGCGTCGCGGCGACGAAGTCTTCGCGGAAGTGACCCTGCCCGCGGACACGGGGGTTTCGGCGGCCGGGTTCGGCGTCCACCCGGTGATGCTCGACGCGGCCCTGCACGCGGTGATCTTGGCGTCCGACGGCGACGAACTCCCCGAAGGTTCGATGTTGGTGCCATTCTCCTGGCAGCGGGTCTCGCTGCACGCCGCGGGCGCGACGGCGGTGCGCGCACGAATCGTGCCGGTGAGTGATTCGGCGGTGTCGATCGAACTTGCCGACGGGTTGGGGCTGCCGGTGCTCTCGGTGGCGTCGATGGTGGCCCGGCCGGTGACCGACCAGCAGCTGCTGGCGGCGGTCTCGAGTTCGGGACCCGACCGGCTCTTCGAGGTCATCTGGTCGGCGCAGCGGTCGACGTCGGTGCAGCCTGTGACGGTATCGCTCTGGGGCGCAACGGAATCAGATGGCCCCGAGATGCAGCCGTCGGCGGTCGTCTTCGAATCGGCGCCGGTGGTCGACGATGTCGTGGGCGACGTCTACGCGGCCACGCGCGCGGTCCTGCCGGTGCTGCAGTCCTGGCTGGCCCGCGACGGCGCGGGCACCCTGGTCGTGGCGACCCGCGGCGCGATGGCGTTGCCGGGGGAGGACGTCACCGATCTTGCGGGCGCGGCGGTGTGGGGACTGGTGCGCTCGGCGCAAACCGAACACCCCGGTCGCATCGTGCTCGTCGACACCGATGGCCGGTTGGACGACGAGTCCGTCGGAGCGGCGTTGTCGGTCGGCGAGCCGCAGGTATTGCTGCGCGACGGGGCGGTGTACACCGCGCGGGTGCATGGCACTCGCGCAGTCGGCGGCCTGCTGGTGCCCCCGGCCGACGGGCCGTGGCGACTCGGCATGAGCAGTTACGGCACGTTCGAGAATCTGCGGCTGGAACGGATCCCGGACGCCGACGCCCCGCTGGCGCCCGGGCAGGTTCGGGTCGCCCTGTCGGCCCTGGCCGCCAACTTCCGCGACGTGATGATCGCGCTGGGGCTCTACCCGGACCCGGATGCCGTCATGGGCATCGAGGCCTCTGGTGTGGTCATCGAAACTGAGCCGGGCAGCGGGCGTTTCGCGGTCGGCGACCGGGTGATGGGTCTGTTCCCCGATGGCACCGGCACGATCGGCAGGACCGACCAGCGCCTGCTCGCCAAGATGCCGGCCGGGTGGTCGCACACCGCGGCCGCCACCACCACGGTGGTATTCGCCACCGCCTTCTACGCGCTGGTGGACCTGGCCGCCGCCAAACGGGGCCAGCGGGTGCTGGTGCACGCCGCCGCCGGTGGGGTGGGAATGGCCGCGGTGCAGCTGGCCCGCCACCTGGGCCTCGAAGTCTTCGCGACCGCCAGCCGGGGCAAGTGGGACACCCTGCGCGCCATGGGCTTTGACGAGGACCACATCTCGGACTCCCGCAGCCTGAACTTCGAGGAGAAGTTCCGGGCGGTCACCGGCGGGCGCGGCATGGACCTGGTGCTGGACTCGCTGTCCGGCGACTTCGTCGACGCCTCCCTGCGACTCGTCGCCCCCGGCGGCGCGTTCCTGGAGATGGGCAAGACCGACATGCGCGACCCCGAGGCGGTGGCCCAGGCACACGCCGGTGTGCGCTATCGCGCCTTCGACCTGTTCGAGGCCGGGCCGGACCGCATCGCGCAGATACTCGACGAACTGACCGCGATGTTCGGTGATGACGTGCTGCGGCCGTTGCCGGTAACCAGGTTTGACGTACGACGCGCACCGGCGGCATTGCGGTATTTGAGCCAGGCCCGCCACGTGGGCAAGGTCGTCATGACCATGCCGGACGCCTGGGCGGCGGGCACCGTCATGATCACCGGTGCCACCGGGATGGCGGGTTCGGCCCTGGCCCGCCACGTGGTCAGGCGCCACGACGCGCGGAACCTGGTGCTGGTCAGCCGGCGTGGTCTCGACGCGCCGGGCGCCGCCGAACTGGTGACGGAACTCAACGCCGCCGGTGCGCAGGTGCAGGTGGTGGCCTGTGACGCCGCCGACCGCGAGGCGCTGGCCAAGGTGATCGCCGACATTCCGGTGCACCGGCCGCTGTCGGGTGTGATCCACGCGGCCGGTGTACTCGACGACGCGGTGATCTCGTCGCTCACCCCGGAGCGGGTGGCGTCGGTGTTGCGGGCCAAGGTCGATGCCGCATGGAACCTGCACGAGCTGACCCGCGACCTGGATGTGTCTGCGTTCGTGATGTTTTCGTCGATGGCGGGTTTGGCGGGAGCGTCGGGTCAGGCCAACTACGCGGCGGCCAACTCGTTCCTGGATGGACTGGCCGTGCACCGGCGCAACCATGGCCTGCCGGCGATGTCGCTGGCGTGGGGGTTGTGGGATCAGGCCAGCGCCATGACCGGCGCGCTCGGTGCGGCCGACCGTGCCCGGTTCGGCCGCGACGGAATCGTCGCGATGTCGTCCGATGAGGCACTGGAATTGATGGACACCGCGCTCATCGTCGACGAGCCGTTCCTGTTGCCCGCCCACATCGACCTCGCCGCGTTGCGGGTCAAGTTCGATAGCGGGACGCTGCCGCCGATGTTCGTCGATCTGATCAACGCGCCGACCCGGCGTCAGGTCGACGATTCGCTGGCCGCGGCGAAGTCGAAATCCGCTCTGCTGCAGCGCCTCGAAGGGCTTCCGGAGGACGAGCAGCAGGCGGTTCTGCTGGACTTGGTGCGGGCCAACATCGCCACCGTGCTCGGCAACTCCAGCCCGGAGTCGATCGACCCCGACCGCGCATTCCAGGAATTGGGTTTCGACTCGCTGACCGCGGTCGAAATGCGCAACCGGCTGAAATCCGCTACCGGCCTGGCGTTGTCACCCACGCTGATCTTCGATTACCCGAACTCCGCCGCCCTGGCCGGTTACATGCACCGCGAACTTGTCGGCGCGGCCGAGCAGCAGACGCCCGCCGCCGCGCCGGGTGAGGCCGAGATCCAGCGCGCCGTGGGTTCGATTCCGGTCAAGCGCCTGCGGCAGGCCGGGGTGCTGGAGCTGTTGCTCGCGTTGGCGAACGAGGCCGACGGCGGTCGGGGGGACGGACAGTCGCCGGCCGCCGCGGCGACCTCGGAGAAGGACATCGCGGACATGGATCTCGAGGATCTCGTCAACGCGGCGCTGATGGACGACGACGAGTAGCCATGGGTCTGCGCAAGGGCAATCAGTGAGAGTCGCGATCACCGGGGCCAGCGGTGTGCTCGGCCGCGGCCTCACCGCCCGCTTGCTCAGCCAGGGCCACGATGTCACCGGGATAGCCCGGCACCGGACCGAAAGCTGGCCCAGTGCGGCCGAATTCGTCGTGGCCGACATCCGGGACACCGACACGGTCACCCGCGCCTTGGCCGGCGCGGACGTTGTCGTCCACTGCGCGTGGGCAACGAGTCCCGGACACGACGACCGAATCAGCCGGCAGGTCAACATCGACGGCACCCGCAATGTGCTGGCGGCGATGGCCGAGACCCGGGCCAGAAGGATCGTCTTCGCATCGTCGGCCCATGTTTACGGCGGCGGGGACGCACCGAAGACCGAGCACGACGAGAGAACGCCGATCGGCGACGACGGCCGGCACAAGGCAATGGTCGAGCAGATGCTCGAGGATTCGGACCTGGAGTGGGTCGCGATCCGCTCCGCGCTGATCCTCGGCCGAAGCGTGGACAACTGGGTGCGCCGGCTGCTGGCGCTGCCGGTATTCCCGGATGGATCGGCCGACCGCCTGATGCAGGTGGTCCACCCCGACGACGCCCTTCGGTTATTTCACCGGGCGATCGTCGACGACGAAATCGGCAGCGGTCCAGTCAATCTCGCCGCTCCGGGCGAGCTGACGTTCCGCCGGATCGCCGCTGCGCTCGGACGCCCCGTCATGCGGTTGGGCTTCGAACTGGCCGAGTTGGAACTGGTGCACGGCGCCGCGTTCATGGATACCGCGCGGCTGCGTGAGCAGTGGGGGTTCCGGCCGGCCTGGAACTCCAGTGAATGTGTCGAAGATTTCTCGCTCGCGGTGCGCGGCCGCGTCACGGTGGGCAAGCGGGTGGTGTCACTACCGTGGCGGATGGCCACCATCGGCGACCTTCCGTCCGTCGATGCGCCGACTGAGGACGGGGTGAAGCCCGATTGGGCCGGTCCCGCCGGTGACAACGGGGAATTCGATACCCCGATCGATCCGCGCTTTCCGACGTTTCTGGCCACCAACCTGTCGGAGGCGCTGCCCGGCCCGTTCTCGCCCGCTTCGGCCTCGGCGACCGTGCGCGGGTTGCGCGCCGGCGGCGTGGCAATCGCCGAGCGGCTGCGCCCCGGCGGCGTCGTCCAGCGCGAAATCGCCACGCGAACCGTCGCCGTCTTCGCCCACCGGCTCTACGGGGCCATCACGTCGGCGCATTACATGGCCGAAACCGTACCGTTTGCCAAGCCCACGACCATCGTCAGCAACAGCGGATTCTTCGGACCCAGCATGGCATCGTTGCCGATCTTCGGTGCGGAGCGTGCGCGCTCGGATATCGGCCGGATCCGCAAGCAACTGAGGACCATTCGCAACATCGGGGTCTTCGGCGTCAACCTCATCGGCCTGTCGGCGGGCTCGTCGAAGGACACCCACGAGTTCGTCGCCGACGTCGATCGGCTGGAACGTCTGGCCGACGACGTCGCCCGCCTGGACGATCGTCGGCTGCTGAGTCTGATCACGTTGGCGCGCGACGAGGTGG
This sequence comes from Mycobacterium sp. E1715, assembly GCF_001667625.1. Lineage (NCBI taxonomy): Bacteria > Bacillati > Actinomycetota > Actinomycetes > Mycobacteriales > Mycobacteriaceae > Mycobacterium > Mycobacterium sp. E1715. The sequence continues at coordinate 5,996 of NZ_LZJJ01000132.1, read as the reverse complement.
TGCACGGCTGGGTGCTGGCGTCGGCGTCGTTCATGCTGTGCGCGGCGTTCAACGTCCTGCTGCGCGGTTTGTGTGGACGAGATACCGCCGCGCCGGCGGGCCCCGAATTGGTCAGTGCGCGATCGGTCGAGGCAATGCAGCGGTTGGCGGTCGCCGCACAGCGCGATCCGAAAGTGACAGCGTTGCTCGCCGAACCGGGGGAGCGGCTGGACAAACTCGCCGTCGAGGCGCCGGAGTTTCACGCCGCCGTAGCGGCCGAGCTGGCGCTGATCGGGCATCGCGGGCCCGCCGAACTCGAGATGCTCTCGATCAGCTACTCGGATGATCCCGAGTTGCTCGTCCGGATGGTGACGAAAGCGATGAGCGCCCCTCCGGCACCTCAGCCGCAGCGTCCTCGTATTCCACTGCACGCCAAGCCCGTTGCGCAGCTGGCAGCACACCAGCTGCGCGACCGCGAAGTCCGTCGCGATAAAGTGGTGCGAGCCAACTGGGTGCTACGAAACCTGATGCGCGAGTACGGCCGGAGGTTGGTCGAGGCCGGAATTTTCGACATCGCCGATGATGTGTTCTACCTGCTCGTCGACGAGCTCGATGCGCTTCCCGCGGATGTCGGGGCGCTGGTGGCCCGGCGCCGTGCCGAACAACGCCGGCTGGCCGCCGTGGTTCCGCCGACGGTGTTCAGCGGGAGCTGGCAGCCAACCACGACAACGCCTGCGGCTCTCGCCAGCGGAGAAACTCTGCGCGGGGTCGGCGTGTGCGGGGGGAAGGTTCGCGGCCGGGTGCGTATCGTGCGGCCCGAAACGATCGACGACCTGCAGCCCGGCGAAATCCTCGTCGCGGAGGTCACCGACGTCGGCTACACCGCGGCTTTCTGCTACGCCGCCGCAGTGGTGACCGAACTCGGCGGCCCGATGTCACACGCCGCGGTGGTGGCCCGCGAATTCGGCTTCCCCTGTGTGGTGGACGTTGAGGGAGCCACCAAGTCGTTGCCGCCCGGCGCCCTCGTCGAGGTCGACGGCGTGACCGGCGAAATACGGGTGCTCGCACTGGCCCCGGGAAGTTAGGACTCGGCTGAGTCGGCTAAGGCATCGAATTCGATGTCGAGATCGAGCGGCCCGCTCAGCCCGAGCATCGGCTTCCAACGGGACTCCGTGACGCGGCGCGGGTTGGGCTTGCGCCGGTCGATTTTGAGGGCGCCCGTCGTCCACTGGACGACGCGATGGGTCACGGGTGCGGCGCCGTGTGCTGTTGGGCGGCGTGGCGCGCGAGCCGGTCGTTGTGGATCTTGACCAGTTCGCGGAACCCGAGCCGGTGGTACTTCGGTATCGGCTGGATGCCCCACACGTCCTGCGCGGTGGCCTTGCCTTCGGCGCCCTCCGGCGGCCCGAACGGCGGGTAGGGGTACTTGCACTCCAAAGCGTCGTTGGAGTATCGAATCTTGAGCAGTTCGCTGCAGATCTGCGTGAGGCTCAGCGTGGGGTAGCCGTAGTAGACCGCCATGAACGGCAGCGTGAACGCGCCTTCGATGACGAGCGCCACCAGGCATACCAGGACGGCCCGTTTGATCCATTTGTGCATGCGCGCGTAGTACGGCGTGGTCCCCGGCTCGAGATCCGTTGCCGGTTCCCGTTCTTCGGATGTGGCGGTCATGACGGCGCTCCTTGAGCTAGTCGGTGAAGATTTCTCGGTTGACGGTGTGCAGGTAGGGGATGGCGAGGAACGGGGTGATGTAGAAGATGTCGTAGAGCCACCAGCCGACGACGGGGAATACGACGCCGGCGTAGCGCACGTCGGCGAACATGGTCATGTTGAACACGTAGGCGGACCAGATCACCACGCCCATCCAGCAGGTAACCACCATCCACTGGTGACCCCACCGCTTCATCTGGAGAAACCCGATCGCCGCGGCCACCCGCATGGAGAACACCGTGAGGATCAACCCGGCGACATAGGCCTTCTCGCCGGGCCCCGCGGCGCCGCCGACCCAGAGCTCGTTGTAATGCCAGAAGTAGCCCGCGTCGAACATGTTGCCCCAGCCGACCATCAGCACCCGGTTGATCAAGGTGTGGTTGGCGACCAGGTCGAGGGCCCAGCCGAGACTGTTGAGCATCCCGTCGATCAGGACCAGATACCCGATCAGCGTCACGATCATGGGCCGGACCGACAAGCCGGCGCGCAGCGCCTGGCGCTGCAGCCATACGCCGCGCATGAAGATGGGGAATCCGATCAAACCCGGCGCCCACATGCCCATCAAGGCGGCGCCGACGATCATCCACTTGTCCGCGCGGCGCTGCGCGTGGCGGGACGCGTCGTGGTGATCGTCCAGGCTGACCGTGACAGCCGGTTGGGCGACAACAGGTTTCACAAGTTCCACCACCCGCGGGCGAAGGACATGTAGAGCTGGATGCCGAACATTGCCAGCAAATAGCCGTAGATGAACAGCTGGAAGACAATCAGCGCCCTCTTGCGCTTCCTCTCCTGTTGGTCCATGCCGTCAGCTCCTCTCCTAAGGGCGTGCACTCGGGGCGTCGGTGGTGGCCAGGCTGGCCACCGCGACTTCACGTAGGCCGTCGGTGACCGCGCCATCGAGACTCAGCGGCGCGAGGATGCAGGCCTCCGCCGCATCCAATTCGCTTGCCCCGGCGGCGATCAGGTGCGCGGCGGTGACCAGCACCCTGGTCGAAGGCGGCTCGAAGTGGAAGGCGTCGTCGGCGGTGCGGATCGCAACAGCGCACCCGACCAGTCGACGCGCGGCGGCGATGGGGATTCCGGCTTCGGCGACGATCACCTCGGCTTCGCGCTCGGGCGGCAGGTAGCTCATCGCGAGTGTGACGAATCGCTGCCGGAAGGACGGCTTCAGCTCCTTCAGCGAGCTGCGATACGCCGGGTTGTACGAACACACCAGCATGAAGGTGTCCGGCGCCGTCACGACCTCACCCGCCCGATCCAGGTACAGCGATCGCCGGTGATCGGTGAGCGAATGCAGGATGGCCAGCGAATCGTGGCGAGCTTCGACGACTTCGTCGAGATAGCAGATCGCGCCGGCCTTGACGGCCCGGGTCAGCGGGCCATCGGTCCAGACCACGTCGCCGCCGGTCACCATGAAGCGGCCGACGAGATCGGAGCTGGTGAGATCGTCGTGGCAACTGATGGTGACGACGGGCCGCTGCAAGAGCAGGCCCATGTGTTCGACGAAACGCGTCTTGCCGCATCCGGTTGGGCCCGTGAGCATCACCGGCAGGCGCTGGCGGTAGGCCCGCTCGAACAGCTGGACTTCGTTGCCGTGTGCGAAATAGGTATCGGTGGCGGCACTCATGCGGCCACCAGTTCGCGATGGACATGAGCCAACACCCGAGGAAGCTCCTCTACGCGTCGGATCCGTTGGGACCGTCGCGGCCCGAACACCTCCGGTAGGGGATCGACACGCGTCGGGCCCACGCCGACGTAGTACATCGACACCCCCGCATCGTTGCCCTCCTCGACGGCGTGCGCGGCATCCGCCCAGGCGTAGCGCCCCTCGTAGCCTTCATCGGAGAGCAGACCGTCGCCGATGACGATCAGCAGCCGCCGTTCGGATGCCTGCGCGAGCAGCCGGCTGGTCAAATGGCGCAGTGGCGCACCGAGCCTGGTGTACCCCCGGGTGGACAGGCCGAGCCCGCTGGGAGCCACCAGCCGCCGCTCCTCGAAGCCCTTCAGGCAGTGGACTTCGACGCGATGGCGGGTATTGCCGGTGAAAGCGAAGATGCCGTGGCGCTCTCGCGCCAGGGTCATCGCGCGCGAAAGCGCGTCGGCGCAAGCCAGTTCGAGTTGAAAGATTCGCCCGCCGTGCACCCCCAGCGACGAACTGCCGTCGAGCAGCACCGCCGTGGTGACGTCGCGGCCGACGGGCAGCAACTCGCGGAAGATCCTCGGTTCCTTGGCCTCGCCGGTGGTCAGGTCGATGTAGTGGCTGACGTATTGGTCGACGTCGAGGTCGGCGCCGTCTTCGAGGCGGTTCGCCATCCCCCGATGGGTGTGTTCTTCGAACCACTTGCGGACGTCGACGGCCACCGCCGCCGGACCGCCTGCGCGCCGGGCATCCGCACGCTCGATCACCGCGACGTGGTCGCGCACGAACCGCTGGGTCCACATGTTCCATTCCGGGTAGGGGATCCCGGGCCGATGCTCCGGGGTCACGTCGAGATCGTTGTCCTGCGGCCGGCTCGGCGGCGGCAGATTGGGATTACGGACACCGCCGTCGCCGCCGACGGGAACCGAGTACGGTCGCGGCAGTCGGTTTTGCGTTGTCGTCCAGGGCATCCTGCCAAAGCTGCGCCGCAACCTGTCGGCCAAGCCTCGCGGCGCCGTGAAGGCCAGCGGCAACGTGCCCAGCAGCGGATGGACCGCCAATGTCTGACCCGTGGCGGCCAACGCGATCGCCCGGTTGAGCATTTCCAGGGCGCTCATGTCGCCCGATTCGGTGTGGAGGTCCGGCAGCAGTCGTCGCGCATCGGGGAGCAGGCCCGGCCAGCGCGAGGCCATCCAGCCGAGGGCGACACCGGCTTCGACAACGCTGAGAGCGCGCACTTCGCGAGTAGACAACTCGTTCAACCGATATTGGGTGATTCGTTCTTTGGACGGTGAACATTGCAGGGCCACACCGCACGTCAGGGCTCTGCGAGTCCAATCGCACAGTGGTGGGTAGGGGACGTGAACGAACGTCAGCGCCGCGTTCAACCCGAAGCGGCGCCGGTCACCCGTGACGAGCCGCACGCCCTCGCGACGTCGTTCGCTCAGCGCGACGGCTGTCACCGAGCAACTCCGCTCCAGTGACATTGCGTGGGAGTCTTCAGGCATCAGCCGAATCCCATGCGTCCCGGCGGTCCACTCCAGCGCTCAAAACGTGCCGATGTTGGAGAAGAGCCAATACCAGAACCAGATGATCAGTCCGGTGCCGCCCCACGCCGCGACGTAGCGAAGGATCTCCCACACATAAGCCACGTTTGGACCTCCTCAGTGACGTAAGGACATTCGGCTCGCGCATCTCAGTCGGAGAAGAGCTCGCGGTTGACGGTGTGCAGGTAGGGGATGGCGAGGAACGGGGTGATGTAGAAGATGTCGTAGAGCCACCAGCCGACGACCGGCAGCACGACGCCGGCGAAGCGCACGTCGGCGAACATCGTCATGTTGAAGACGTAGGTAATCCAGATCACCACGCCCATCCAGCAGGTGACGACCATCCACTGATGCCCCCAGCGCTTCATCTGCAGGAAGCCGATGGCGGCGGCGATGCGCATCGTGAACACCGTCAGGATCAGGCCGACTTCCAACGCCTTTTCGCCAGGTCCGGCCGCGCCGCCGACCCACAGCTCGTTGTAGTGCCAGAAATAGCCCGCATCGAACATGTTGCCCCAGCCGTTGAGGAGCACGCGGGCCAGCAGCGTGTGGTTTGCCACCAGGTCAAGCGCCCATCCGACGGTGTTGATGGCCGCGTCGATGATGACCAGATAGCCGAGCAGCGTGACCAGCATCGGCCGCACCGAGAGGCCGTCTCTCTGGGCCCGCCGGAGCAACCGGACGCCCCAGAGAAACAGCGGTAGGCCGAAGACACCCAGGGCCGCGGTACCGATCAGCAGGCTGCCGGAGATGAGCCATCTATCGGCCTGACGCTGCGCCAGGTGCGATCGCTCCACGTGCTCGTCGATGGTCAGACCGGAAGCGGGGCGGGCGGCGACGGTGTCGGCATTGGGCTGGCCCAGCTTCGGCGGATTCACGAACCCTCCCCGGTCGTCAACGCTGATTGGATAGCCTGCGCACTATAACAGGCTGACTACAGTCAGCGTAAGAGCTGGCGTAATAGCGACCGGTGTCCCACAAGAAACTGGGCGTTACGCCGCTGCGCGGCGTGATATGGCCTTGAGGCCCACGCTCTTCAGCGCTGCACGCTCCGCAACGTCCGCGCGACGTAATCCTCCAGCAGCGCGCGGCCCGTAGGCCAGTGGTTGGTGGTGATCAAC
>NZ_LZJJ01000131.1:0-10120 GCF_001667625.1 Mycobacterium sp. E1715 | reverse complement strand
CGAGAAGCGCGACCTGGCCGTGGCGGCAGCTGCCGCGATCACGTTCCTCAACAGCGGCGGCGGCAACCGGCTCGGGGCGCTGATCTCCAACGGCCAGACCACGACTCGGGTTCCGGCGCGCTCCGGGCGGCAGCACGAACAGACGCTGCTGCGCACCATCGCCACCACCCCGAGGGCGCCGGTCGGCGTGCGCGGGGATCTGGCGACGACCATCGACGCGCTGCGCCGTCCGGAACGCCGCCGCGGCATGGCGGTGATCATCAGCGACTTCCTGGGGCCGATCAACTGGATGCGCCCGCTGCGGGCGATCGCGGCCCGCCACGAGGTGCTGGCCGTCGAGGTGCTCGACCCCCGCGACGTCGAGCTGCCCGACATCGGTGACGTCGTGCTGCAGGACGCCGAATCCGGGGTCACCCGCGAGTTCACCATCGATCCCCAGCTGCGCGACGATTTTGCCAAGGCTGCCGCCGCGCACCGCGCCGAGGTGGCGCGCACCGTGCGCAGCTGCGGGGCGCCGATACTGACCCTGCGCACCGACCGCGATTGGATCGCCGACATCGTCCGCTTCGTCGAGTCCCGCCGGCGCGGGGCGATGGCGGGACGGCAGTGACGGGCACTTTGACCGAGGCGCACAGACACACCAAGACGGTTTTATGACACTGCCATTGCTCGGGCCGATATCGCTGTCCGGCTTCGCACACTCCTGGTTCTTCCTGTTCCTGTTGGTCGTGTTCGGGCTGGCCGCGATGTACATCCTCATGCAGCTGGCGCGGCAGCGAAGGATGCTGCGCTTCGCCAACATGGAGCTGCTGGAAAGCGTTGCGCCCCAACGTCCTTCGCGCTGGCGGCACGTGCCGGCGATCCTGCTGGTGGCGTCGCTGGTGCTGTTCACCATCGCGATGGCGGGGCCGACCAACGACGTCCGCATTCCCCGCAACCGGGCGGTGGTGATGCTGGTGATCGACGTGTCGCAGTCGATGCGCGCCACCGATGTGCAGCCCAACCGGATGGCGGCCGCGCAGGAGGCGGCCAAGCAGTTCGCCGACGAGCTGACCCCGGGCATCAACCTGGGGCTGATCGAGTACGCGGGCACAGCCACCGTGCTGGTGTCGCCGACGACCAACCGCGACGCGACGAAGAACGCGCTGGACAAGTTGCAGTTCGCCGACCGCACCGCCACCGGGGAGGGCATCTTCACCGCGTTGCAGGCGATCGCGACGGTCGGCGCGGTGATCGGCGGCGGCGACAAGCCGCCACCGGCGCGCATCGTGCTGTTCTCCGACGGCAAGGAGACGATGCCGACCAATCCGGACAACCCGAAGGGCGCCTTCACCGCCGCCCGCACCGCCAAGGACCAGGGCGTGCCCATCTCGACGATCTCGTTCGGCACCCCGTACGGCTTCGTCGAGATCAACGACCAGCGCCAGCCCGTTCCCGTCGACGACACGACGATGAAGAAGGTCGCCGAGCTCTCCGGCGGCAGTTGGTACAACGCCGCGAGCCTGGCGGAGCTGAAGGCGGTCTACGCGACGCTGCAGCAGCAGATCGGCTACGAGACCATCAAGGGCGACGCCAGCGTGGGCTGGGTTCGGCTCGGGGCGCTGGTGTTGGCGCTCGCCGCGCTCGCCGCCCTCCTCATCAACCGCCGCCTGCCGACGTAATTAGGGTTCCAGCCCGCGAGCGTAAGCTGGCTGCGATTGCCGGCCCGGATTTTCGCAGTGTGGTTACATTCGCGAAGCGCGCGCCTCGCTGACCCGGCGGATTATTTCGTCGCGGTGATGTTCGGCGATGACTCTGACGACAATCCACCCGTGACGCTCGAGCATCTCCAGCCGGCGGACGTCCTTGACGTATTGATAGCGACTCGAGCGATGCTGATCGCCGTCATACTCGACAGCGACCTTGATGTCGTCCCAGCCCATGTCCAAATACGCCACGACGCAGCCCCATTCGTTGAGCACAGGGATCTGTGTCTGCGGAGCCGGAAACCCGGCCACGATCAACAGCAGCCGCAACCAGGTCTCCTTGGGCGATTGCGCCCCACCGTCGACGAGTCCGAGGGCGAGGCGAGCAGCTTTCATTCCCCGGCGCCCCCGATACCGCTCGAGTAGGGGCTCGACGTCGGCCATCTTCAGGTCGGTCGCCTGCACGAGGGCATCGATGGCGGCGACCGCGGTTTCCTTCGGATGGCGCTTCGCCAGGTCAAGGGCCGTACGGGCCGGCGTAGTGACACGCATCCCGTCGACGACCGTGATCTCGTCGGCTCCGACGCGCTCTTCCCAGACCCGCACTCCCGCGGCCCGTCGGCGGTTGCAATCGATGATCTCGGCAGGTCGCGCCGGGTCGATCCAGCGAGCACCATGGAGCGCGGCGGCCGAGAAGCCTGCCAGGATGCCTCGTCGCCGCGATCGCAGCCAGGACGCCTTGGCGCGCAACACAGCGGTCAATTCCGTATCTCTGGGCATGTAGACGTCCCGGTGCAGCGCAATGTACCGAGTTCGGAGCTCATGGCGAGTCACCAGCCGCGCGGCGCGGGCTTCACTGCCCACGAAAGGATCCGTCATGGCGAAAGTGTGCTGAGTCACACCGACAAGTCGAGGCGGTCGTAACGTGGTGGCGGATTTTCGTTCGATATCTCGCCACAGCGTTACGACCGCGGCCTGGTAGGAGGGACATTTCAGCCCGGGGCGATTTCGGGGCGACCACGGCAAGGCGCTAGGTTGGCGGGGTGACTGACACGGCCACCGAGAACACCACCGAAAGTGCCGCCACCGGCGGCAAACCCGCATTCGTATCCCGCTCAGTCCTGGTTACGGGCGGAAACCGGGGCATCGGACTGGCAATCGCGCAGCGGCTGGCCGCCGATGGCCACAAGGTGGCCGTCACCCACCGCGGATCCGGGGCGCCCGAGGGGTTGTTCGGCGTGGTGTGTGACGTGACCGACAACGAGGCCGTCGACCGGGCGTTCAAAGAGGTCGAGGAGCACCAGGGTCCCGTCGAGGTGCTGGTATCCAATGCCGGCATCTCCAAAGACGCCTTCCTGATCCGGATGACCGAGGAGCGCTTCACCGAGGTCATCAACGCGAACCTCACCGGGGCGTTCCGGGTGGCCCAGCGGGCGTCGCGGAGCATGCAGCGCAAGCGGTTCGGCCGCATCATCTTCATCGGATCGGTGTCGGGCATGTGGGGCATCGGAAACCAGGCCAACTACGCGGCCGCCAAGGCCGGCCTGATCGGCATGGCGCGCTCGATTTCCCGCGAGCTGTCCAAGGCCGGGGTGACCGCCAACGTGGTCGCCCCCGGCTACATCGACACCGAGATGACCCGCGCGCTCGACGAGCGGATCCAGGCGGGCGCACTGGAATTCATCCCGGCCAAGCGGGTCGGCACCGCCGAGGACGTCGCGGGGGCGGTCAGCTTCCTGGCGTCCGAGGATGCGGGCTACATCGCCGGCGCGGTCATCCCGGTTGACGGCGGCATGGGCATGGGCCACTGAATTCGGCCCCGACACATCGACATTAAGGACGGACATGGCAGGACTGCTCGAGGGCAAACGGGTTCTGGTCAGCGGGATCATCACCGACTCGTCGATCGCGTTTCACATCGCCAAGGTCGCCCAGGAGGCGGGGGCGCAGTTGGTGCTCACCGGGTTCGACCGGCTGCGGCTGATCCAGCGCATCGCGGACCGGTTGCCGGAGAAGGCCCCGCTGATCGAACTCGACGTGCAGAACGAGAAGCACCTGGACACGCTCGCCGAGCGGGTCACCGCCGAGATCGGTGAGGGCAACAAGCTCGACGGCGTGGTGCACTCGATCGGCTTCATGCCGCAGACCGGGATGGGCATCAACCCGTTCTTCGACGCGCCCTACGAGGACGTCGCCAAAGGCATCCACATCTCCGCGTACTCGTATGCCTCCCTGGCCAAGGCGCTGCTGCCGATCATGAACCCCGGCGGGTCCATCGTCGGCATGGACTTCGACCCGAGCCGGGCCATGCCGGCCTACAACTGGATGACGGTGGCCAAGAGCGCGCTCGAATCGGTCAACCGGTTCGTGGCCCGCGAGGCCGGCAAGTTCGGTGTTCGCTCGAATCTGGTTGCGGCGGGGCCGATCCGGACCCTGGCGATGTCCGCCATCGTCGGCGGTGCGCTCGGCGAGGAGGCCGGCGCCCAGATGCAGCTACTGGAAGAGGGCTGGGACCAGCGGGCGCCGATCGGCTGGAACATGAAGGACCCCACGCCCGTGGCGAAGACGGTGTGCGCCCTGCTTTCGGACTGGCTGCCGGCCACCACCGGCACCATCATCTTCGCCGACGGCGGCGCCAGCACCCAACTGCTTTAATCGCCAATGGAATTCGACGCCGTCCTGCTGCTGTCCTTCGGCGGGCCGGAGGGCCCCGAGCAGGTACGGCCGTTCCTGGAAAACGTCACCCGCGGCCGCAACGTGCCGCCCGAACGCCTCGACGACGTCGCCCAGCACTACCTGCATTTCGGCGGGGTGTCACCGATCAACGGCATCAACCGCGCCCTGATCGGCGAGCTGCGGGCGGAACTGGACCTGCCCATTTACTTCGGCAACCGCAACTGGGAACCTTACGTCGAAGACACCGTTGCGGCCATGCGGGACAACGGGGTTCGCCGTGCCGCGGTGTTCACCACGTCGGCGTGGAGCGGTTACTCCAGCTGCACGCAGTACACCGAGGACATCGCCCGGGCGCGGCAGGCCGCCGGGCCGGACGCGCCCGAGCTGGTCAAGCTGCGCCCGTACTTCGACCACCCGCTGTTCGTCGAGATGTTCGCCGGCACCGTCGGGGCCGCCGCGCGGACGGTGCCCGAGGGCGCCCGCCTGGTGTTCACCGCGCATTCGGTGCCGGTGGCCGCCGACCAGCGCCTCGGCCCCAGGCTCTACAGTCGCCAAGTCGACTACGCCGCAAGGCTGGTCGCCGCCGCGGCCGGCTACGCCGACTTCGATCTCGCGTGGCAATCGCGGTCCGGGCCGCCGCAGGTGCCGTGGCTGGAGCCCAGCGTCGAGGACCATCTCGCGGCGCTGGCCGCCTCGGGCACGACGGCCGTCGTCGTCTGCCCGATCGGGTTCGTCGCCGACCACATCGAGGTGGTGTGGGATCTCGACGAGGAATTGCGATCCCAGGCCGAGGCGGCGGGTCTGGCGTTCGCCCGGGCCGCCACACCCAACGCAGATCGCCGATTCGCCCGGCTCGCAGCCGATTTGATCGACGAGCTGCGCACCGGCCGCGCCCCCACCAGGGTGACCGGCCCCGACCCGGTGCCCGGTTGTCTCGCCAGCGTCGACGGCGCGCCGTGCCGTCCGCCGCACTGCGCCGCGGCCGAAGCCGGCTAGTCAGCCCACGCGGAGTGCAGGATCGCGGTGACGGCGGCCATTCGCGCCGACCGCACGACGGCGGTCAACGGCCGCAGCGCGTCACTGGCGATGCGTGCCTCCGAAGACGATTGCGTGCCGAACGGTTCCGGAACGGCGACCACCGGCGCGGTGAACCGATCCGGCGAGTCGGGGGAGCGGCTCAGTCCGGCGCTGACCGCGATGATGGCGTCGACGTGGGCGGCGTTCTCCAGCACCCGCAACGCGCGGGACGGCGCATGGTCGGGAATCCGGTGTTGCCGTGCGGATTCCAGCAACTGCTCGACGAGTCCGCGCGGATCCTCGACGTCGGCCGCGGCCGATCCGAGGCCGATCGCGCCGAGCGCGTCGGCGGCCGATCGGACCGCGGACCGCAGCGTGTATTCGGCGTCCCCGAGCTCGTGGTGGTCGAGCACCGGCGCACCGGGCAGCGAGTACACGGTCCAGGACAGCGCGCACAATTCCGGGAAGTCCGCCGCGTCTTCGTCGTAGGAGAACTCGGGGACCAGCCCGACGGCGGTGGCGGAATCGTTGGGATTGGCGACGATGATCGCTTCGCCGGCGGCCAGGGCGTCGCGCTCGAACTGCGTCCCCGGGGCAAGCCCGCGCACATCGCCGGGCACGGGCAAAAGCACATTGATGGTTCCGAGCAGCCGCCCCGCGCCGTCCGCGGAGGGTGTCGATCGGCCGACCGCGGCGCGCAGCGTCTGCAGCAGCGTCACCGTCCCGGCGTCGTTCACATCCGGCCACGGCAGCCCGGTGTGGCCGGCGGCGACCGCATCATACGCGGTGACCGATTGCTTTGGAGCCCATACCGATAACGCGTCCAACACGTCGTCGGGCGCGGCCTTGCCCGCGAGCCAGGCATTGGCCCACAGGGACAGCGAGACACTGGGACACCACACGATTCCGCAGTGTAGTTGTTTTGCCCGGCAAAGGCGGATCACGCGTATTCTGACCGCATGCACGCTGCGGTGCTTTGGCTAATATTCGCGCTGGTGCTTGCCGGTGCGGAGGCGCTCACCGGCCATATGTTTTTGGTGATGCTCGGCGGCGGGGCGCTGGCGGCGGCAATCACAAGTTGGCTGACGGACTGGCCCGGCTGGGCGAACGGCACGGTGTTCCTCATCGTCTCCGTCCTGCTGTTGGTGCTGGTGCGCCCTGCGCTGCGGCGGCGGCTGACACCGGCGCACGCGCCGCGGCTGGGTATCGAGGCGCTGGAGGGCAAGAAGGCGCTGGTGCTCGAGCGGATCGGCCGCGACGAGGGTCAGGTGAAGCTCGACGGCGAGGTGTGGACGGCGCGTCCGCTCAACGAGGGCGATGTCTACGAACCGGGGGAGTCGGTGACCGTCCTGCAGATCGATGGCGCCACGGCGGTCGTCTTCAGGAGCAATCCATAACGGATGCGAGAGACGCTGTGAGAGAGAGGAACTCCCGTGCAAGGTGCGGTTGCTGGTTTGGTGTTGTTAGCCGTCCTGGTGATATTCGCCATAATCGTGGTGGCCAAGTCGGTCGCCCTGATACCGCAGGCCGAGGCCGCGGTGATCGAGCGGCTGGGGCGATATAGCCGGACGGTCAGCGGTCAGCTGACGCTGTTGGTCCCGTTCATCGACCGGGTGCGCGCCCGGGTGGACCTGCGTGAGCGGGTGGTGTCGTTCCCGCCGCAGCCGGTCATCACCGAGGACAACCTGACGCTGAACATCGACACCGTGGTCTACTTCCAGGTCACCGTCCCGCAGGCCGCCGTCTACGAGATCAGCAACTACATCGTCGGCGTCGAGCAGCTCACCACCACCACCCTGCGCAACGTGGTCGGCGGGATGACGCTCGAGCAGACGCTTACCTCCCGCGACATGATCAACGGCCAGCTGCGCGGCGTCCTCGACGAGGCGACCGGCCGCTGGGGCCTGCGGGTCGCGCGGGTCGAGCTGCGCAGCATCGACCCGCCGCCGTCGATCCAGGCCTCGATGGAAAAGCAGATGAAGGCCGACCGTGAGAAGCGGGCGATGATCCTGACCGCCGAAGGGAACCGGCAGGCCGCGATCACACAGGCCGAGGGCGCCAAGCAGGCGCAGATCCTGGCGGCTGAGGGCGCCAAACAGGCCGCGATCCTGGCCGCCGAGGCCGACCGGCAGTCCCGGATGCTGCGGGCCCAGGGTGAGCGCGCCGCGGCTTACCTGCGGGCGCAGGGGCAGGCCAAGGCCATCGAGAAGACCTTCGCCGCGATCAAGGCCGGCAGGCCCACCCCGGAGATGCTGGCCTACCAGTACCTGCAGACGCTGCCGGAGATGGCGCGCGGTGACGCCAACAAGGTCTGGGTGGTGCCCAGCGACTTCAGCGCGGCGTTGCAGGGATTCACCAAACTCCTGGGTACCCCCGGCGAGGACGGCGTGTTCAGATTCCAGCCGTCACCGGTCGAGGACGCACCCAAGCACAGCGCCGACGATGACGCCGACGTCGCCGACTGGTTCTCCACCGAAACCGATCCCGCGATCGCGCAGGCGGTGGCCAAGGCCGAGGCGAGCGCCCGCCAGCCGGTGGATGGCACTATGCCGGGGGCACCGCCGCAATTGACCCAATAGGATTGCTCCATGAGCGTTTTCACGTCGCCGAAGACGTACGTCGCGCTAGGCGCGTTCCATGCAGTCGACGCGGTGTTGTGCGGCGTCCAGGTGGCCCCGATCAAAAAGGTTCTGGATGACGTCGGGCTGCCGGAAAACGTTCGGCCCGTGCTGCCGGTGGTGAAGGCGGCCGCCGCGGTGGGCCTGCTGTCGGTCACCCGTTTCCCCGCGCTGGCGAGGCTGACCACCGCGATGTTGACGCTCTATTTCGTCTTGGCGCTCGGCGCGCACATCCGGGTCCGGGACAAGGTCGCCAACGCGCTTCCGGCGGCGGCGTTCCTGGTGACCTTCGCCGTGATGACGGCGAAGGGTCCCGACCGCGCCTAGTCGAGGCGCAGCTCGACCAACGGCAGCGGGGCGCCGGTGTCGGTGATCGACGCGCCGAGCGTGTCCTCCAGCACGGGCCGCATCCGCTCCCACGCTTTCGGGTGACGGCTGCGGTAGGCGGCCAGGGCGCGGTCCACCTCGTCCTGGGCCATCACGCGTGCCGTGGCTCGTCTTGGGGCACGACTGCCGGTGTAGACCCGCACCCGCGGATTGGCTTCAATGTTGCGGAACCACTGCGCTTTTCGGCCGAAGCCGGAGGCCACCACGTAGGAGCCCGGGGCGGGGTGGTCGACGACTTCGAGGACGGCGTAGCGCCGCGCGCCCGAGGTGCGACCGGTGTGTTCGAGCATCAGCATGCGGGAGCCGAACAGCGCGCCCGCGCGGGCCTTGAAGAGCCAGATCGGCGCGCGCACCAGTCGGTGCGACCGAAGCAGGCGTCCGGCGAGCTCGGAAAGTGAGGGCACCGCTACGCGTGGGGCGCCGGCGGCAACGGCGGCGCGGGGACGACGGCCGGCGCGGACGTCGGCAATGGCGGTGAGGTGTAGATGCACCCGCCTCCGCCCGCCGACTGTGACGACAGCGGCGGCGGGTATGGCGGCGGGGGAAGCTGAACCCGGACCGTCCACACCAACCCGGTGATCGCGAGGGTGGCGAGGACGCCGAGTACCAGGCCGGCCAGCCCGGCGACGATGGCGACGCCGGCGGGAAAGCGGCGGGTTCCGATGCTGTCCGAGGTCATGCGGCTCCCCACGGTCGTCGGATGTCGGTGACTTCAGACGCTACTGGCGAGACGGCTGCCGCCGCCACGATTCGCCGGATCGCGACGGCGGCAGGCCGGTCAGCTGTGCGGGGCAGCGGAGGGCGGCGGCGGTGGCGGGAAGGCCTCGCCCGGCGGCGGGACCAAGCCTCGCGGCGGCCCGGGCGGCGCGGGTGGCGGCGCGAACCCGAAACCCCCGGGCATGGGCCCACCCATCGGCGGCGGCGGTGGACCCTGATGCAGTCCCATCATCGGCGGCGGACCCGGCAGCGGCGGCGGACCGGGCGGGCCCGCGCTGATGATCCAGGCGAAGGCGATGGCCGCGATGGTGCCGACCGCGCCGATCAGCGCGCCCGCCACCCCGGCGCCGACCACGACACCGGTGGCGTAGCGGCGGGGTTCACGTGGTTGCCGGGGCGGCGGCGGATTGGTGTCGATCTCCTCGTTTGTGGTCATGGCTTCGGACGGTAGGGGCCGCATCTGAAGTGGACCTGAAGAAACTGCGGTCCCGTCCGTCACTCCTGTCACCAGCGAAGGGCAGCGGCGTTGTGCCCGCCTCGCAGCGACAAACGCGAAATGGCCCTGCCGGGGGCGGATTGTCGCTCAGAGGCGGGCACCTGGTCACATCCCGGCGTTCCTGATAAATCTGGGACTGCCGGGACGGAAGGGGCGCCACGGCGGCTTCAGGTTGGTTTCAGCACCGGCGCCCACAATGGAGTCATGACGAACTGCCCGCGCCCGGCCGCCGGCCACTTCAGCGTCGGCACGCCGCGGATGACGTCGATCAGGTCGAATCCATCGCGTCCCGGCAGCATGACGTCGAGCACCACCAGGTCCGGCCGCAGCCCGTCGAGCACCTCCTCCAAACCGTCACCGTCACAACGACCCGCGGTGTGATAGCCGATGTCGGTCAGCGCTTCGCTGACCATCTCCCGGATCGTCTCCGAGTCCTCGACCACCAGAATCCGCGGCGTGCCGACGCTGAAGTGGCCGGCGGCCGGGCGCGGGCAGTTCGTCATGACTCCATTGTGGGCGCCGGT
>NZ_LZJJ01000130.1:0-11774 GCF_001667625.1 Mycobacterium sp. E1715 | reverse complement strand
TCGACATCGTGGGCGACGGCTGGTGGCGACAGCGGCTCGTCGACCACGTCGGCCGGCTGGGCATCTCGGGCGCGGTGACCTTTCATGGTCACGTCGACGACGTCACCAAACACCATGTGCTGCAAAGCGCTTGGGTGCAGCTGCTGCCCTCGCGCAAGGAGGGTTGGGGGCTGGCGGTCGTCGAGGCGGCCCAGCACCGGGTGCCGACCATCGGCTACCGGTCATCGGGCGGGCTGTCGGATTCGATCGTCGACGAGGTGACCGGGATCCTGGTGGACACCCACGCCGAGCTGGTGGACCGCCTCGAGGAGCTGCTTTCCGATCCGGTGCTGCGTGACCAGCTCGGCGCCAAGGCCCACACCCGAAGCGGCGAATTCTCTTGGCGGCAAAGCGCCGACGCCATGCGGACGGTCCTCGACGCCGTGCGGACCGGCCACCCGATCAGTGGTCTGGTGTAGCGCCAAGAGCCGGGCCGCGAGAGTCGACCCCCAAGCGCCGGCCCGCGAGACTCAATCCTGAGCGTCCTTTATCGGCGTGTCGCCGCCGTCGTTTAAGTGTCGCCGAACCGCTGCGGTGCGCGAGCGCCACGCGCCGACCAGCGCGCCGGCGCCGCCCACGATCAGCGCCGCCAGCCACGCCAGGTGTGCGATCAGCGTCGCCGTGCGCGCGCCGGCGGACACCCCGGCGGTGTCGCCGCCGATTCGGTAGAGCGCGATGTCGTCGTCGCGGTAGGCCGCGGTCAACGCATCGAGGGTGCGGGCGGACGCCCCCATGTCGCCCGCGGTGTCCGACTCGACGACCAGCCAGCCCACCCCGGCCGGGGCCAGGGCGGCCGGATCGGGACCGGCCAGCAGCAACTGCTGCACCGCGCGGGCGCGGCTGCCCTCGCCGGGGATCACGGTCCCCGAGATGGCCAGGTCGCCCGTGCTCAGCACGTCGGCGCGCACCCAGCGGGGCAGCGGATCCAGCACCGGCGCGCGGCCCGACCAGCTGTAGAGCCGCATCGTGCCGGCCGGCAACACCGCCACCGTCGCGGGCCGCTCGTTGATCGTTGCGGCCACCGCGGCCCATCCGCGCGGATACTGCACGGGGGACACCTGGCCCCACACGCCCCAGGCGAGGTCGGGCAGCGCGAAGATCAGCGCGAGGCAGCAGACCGGCGCCATGATCGCCGGCCACAGCCACCTCTGCAGCGTCACCACCGCTCCCGCGCCCGCCAGCGCGTATCCCGGCACGGCCAGCGCCACCCACTTCTGTCCGTCCCGCAGCACCCCGAAGCCGGGGACGGCGTCGACCACCGCGCCCAGCAGGTGCAGGCCCGGGCCGGTGGCCAGCGCGGCCGGCACCAGCACGGCCGCCGCCGCCAGCGCCAGCAGCGGACGCGCCGCCGGGCGGCGCAACACCGTCGGCACCCCGGCCGCCACCACCCCAAGCAGCACGACGGCCGACGCGGCCGCGAACAGGGTGGTCCGCGAAATCGGCACCGCCTCGCCGTTCCAGATCCCGCCGAGGCCGGCCAGGCTGCCGAGCGTCCCCAGACCCGGCTCGGCGCGCGGCGCGAACGCGGCCACGCCCAGCGTGTTCGCCACCGAGTGAGAGGACAGCGACGCGCCCAGAACCGCCGCGGTCAGCCAGGGCAGCGCCGCCACCACCGCGGCGCCCAGCGCCACCGCGGCGCACAGCCAGCGGGGCCGGGCCGCCCCGGGGGCGGCGACGCACACCAGCCCGACCGTCGCGGCGAGCAGCAGGCCGGTCGGCGTCAGCCCGGCCAGCGCGATCCAGAAGGCCAGGCCGAGCAACGAGCCGGCGCCCGCCCGCAGCGCCAGCATGGTCGTCGCGACCCAGGGCAGGCAGCCGTAACCGACGAGCAGGCTCCAGTGGCCCTGGAGCAGCCGCTCGGCGACGTAGGGGTTCCAGATCGCCAGGGTGGTGGCGACGAACTGGCCGGCCATGCCCGCGTCGGGCAACGCCGTCGCGACCAGCCGGGCCGCACCCCATCCGGCGAGCCAGAGCCCAAGCGCCAGCAGGGCTTTGACCACGACGCCGCCGTCCAGCACGTGTGAGGCCAGCGCCACCGCGAAGTCTTGCGGCGTCGCCCGCGGCGCCGCCGTCAGCCCCAGCGCGGTATCCGACACAAACGACCGCGGCGTGGACACCGCGTCGCGCAGCAGCAGGTAACCGGGTTTGAGCAGCGGCCCGACCACCAGAAGCGCCAAGACCAGCGCGTACCCGGGCCGGGTCCAGCGCACGCGGCGGGCTATTCCCGTTCGGGCGGGCTGGTGGGCTCGGGCGGCCCGGATTCGGGCGGCTCGTCGGAGCCCAGGGTGGGCGCTTCCGCGTCGGGATCATCGCGCGCCGTGGGGCGCTGCGTGGGCAGCTTCTCGGTTTCGGCCTCGGCGCCGGGCACCGGCTCCTCGAGCCCGCTGCGGCCGAAGAAGTCCTGGTCGCCCCGGTCCAGGCCTGGATCGGTCAACGCGCTCTCGGTCCGCAGGCTGAACGAGGCGAGCAGGCCGCCGGCGACCAGCGCGATCAGGCCGACCGCGGTGAACGTGATCGGCAGCACCCGCGACCACAGCGAGAGCCGGTCCCGTTCGTCGCGTGCGGCGTTGACCTGCGATTCGACGGTGTCCTGGTTGGAGGTGACCTTGTAGTCGGCCAGCGTCAGCTCCGGTTTGAGCGGATCGCGGGCGAAGTAGTGGTTGGCGTGCTCGGTCTCCTTGACGATGGTGCCCGACACCGGGTCCACCCAGAAGGTCCGCTGCGCGGCGTAGTAGCGGGTCATGGTGATCTGCTCGTTCGGGTCACCGCCCTGGATGCCCCACATCGACGCCGACGTGGTCTGCTTGGCGTCCTCGTTGCCGGCCATCAGCGACGGGTAGGCTACGGGGGCCACCAGCTTGCCGTCGGCGTTGTAGCCGATGTTCTGGGTGAACTTGTAGGTGGTCAGGCCGTTGACGTCCTCTTGGCTGTCGTAGTTGACGTCGAACGGCTTCTGCGCGATCGGATCGAAATAGGGGTACGTCTTCTTCTCGGTGTGGAACGGGAACCGGTAGGCCAGGCCGTCGTGCCGCAGCGGCATCGCGGTGGGCGGGTTCTCGTCGTTGAAGGCGCGCGGCTTCTGGACCGAGCCGCCGGTGTGGGTGTCGTCGGACACGGCCATCGCCGTCTTGCGGTTGAGGGTGACGGTGTCGACGATCGCCAGCAGCAGGCCGCTGTCCTTCTGCTTGTCGGTGCGCCGCACCGAGCTACCGACCTGCAGCGTGACCACGTCGGCGTTCGCGGGTGACTCGACGCTGATCTGCTGCTGGGACACCAGCGGCACGTTCTGGTTGACGACGACGTGGTCCGTCGACAGTGACGCGGCGTCGAGCGCGGTTCCGGTGCCGTCGCTGATCAGCGTGGCGTCGATGTCGAGCGGAACCTTGGTGATCCGGCTGGTGGTGTAGGTCGACAACAGCAGCGCGGCGATCAGCAGGGCGGCGCCCAGTCCGATGATCCCGCATGCGGCGAACCGCAACATGACTGCTCGGTTCACGTTGCTGTGCCCTCCTAGTGCTGTCTTAATGCGCCGTCAGCCGCAAACCCGTTTGACCCTAACAGCCGAACGTAAGGCCTCGGCTTACGAACCTGCTGCCCGGTCCTTCGGGTCTACCCATTCGTTCCCCAACGCCGCAGATGCAAACTGTGGGGGTGACCGATGGCCAACGGGTGGGCGGAGTCCGCAGCTTCCTGCCCGCGGTGGAGGGGATGCGCGCGTGCGCGGCCATGGGCGTGGTGGTCACCCACGTCGCGTTCCAGACCGGGCACTCCAGCGGGATCACCGGCCGGCTGTTCGGCCGCTTCGACCTGGCGGTCGCGGTGTTCTTCGCGCTGTCCGGTTTTCTGCTGTGGCGCGGGCACGCCGCGGCGGCGCGCGGCCTGCAGCCGCGGCCCCGCACGGGCCACTACCTGCGGTCCCGGGTGGTGCGCATCATGCCCGCCTACCTGGTGGCGGTCGTCGTGATCCTGTCGCTGCTGCCCGACGCCGATCACGCCAGCCCGACGGTGTGGCTGGCCAACCTGACCCTCACCCAGATCTATGTGCCCCTCACGCTGACCGGGGGGCTGACGCAGATGTGGAGCCTTTCGGTCGAGGTCAGCTTCTATCTGGCCCTGCCGATCCTGGCGCTGCTGGCCCGGCGCCTGCCGGTGGGCGCGCGGGTCCCGGCGATCGCCGCCCTGGCGGCGCTGAGCTGGGCGTGGGGCTGGGTGCCCATCCATTCCGGGTCCGGCACCAACCTGCTCAACTGGCCGCCGGCGTTCTTCTCCTGGTTCGCCGCGGGCATGCTGCTGGCGGAATGGGTGCACAGCCCGATCGACCTGCCGGCGCGGTTGGCGCGGCACCGTGTCGTGATGGCCGTCGTCGCCGTGCTGGCTTATCTGCTGGCGGCGTCCCCGCTTGCCGGGCCCGAGGGCCTGATTCCCGGCACCGCAACGCAGTTCGCGGTGAAGACGGCGGCGGGCTCGCTGGTGGCGTTCGCCTTGGTCGCCCCCCTGGTACTCGACCGGATCGACACGCCGCACCGGCTGCTCGGCAGCACCGTCATGGTGACGCTCGGGCGGTGGTCCTACGGCCTGTTCGTGTGGCACCTGGCAGCGCTGGCCATGGTGTTCCCGGTGCTCGGGACGTTCGCGTTCACCGGCCGGATGCCCGAGGTGCTGGCGCTGACGTTGCTCTTCGGGTGGGCGATCGCCGCGGTCAGCTACGGGCTGGTCGAATCGCCCTGCCGAGAAGCGTTGCGGCGCTGGGAGAAACGAGAGCGGCACGCCGAAATCGACGAAGCCGCCGACGCCGAGGCGGACGCGATCGCGCCCTAACCGGTGCGGTCCATCCACTCCTCGAGCGTGTCCGCGGACGGCAGGCAGATGGCCCGCTCGATCTTCTTGAACAGGTCGGCCCCGTGCTCGACGGTGGACCGGACCAGGGTGCCCAGGGCCTCGACGTGGATGCCGTCGGTCAGCAGGTAGGCGTTCTCACCGACCACGCTCACCTGGGTCGGCACGGCGGTCTCGCGCACAAACGCCTTGGGCCAATGCGTTTCGCGATTCCAGTCGTTGACCAGTTCCATCAGCCGGGGCCGCTCGGTCGCGTCGTAGTGACCGGCGGGGCTGATCGAGATCTCGAAGATGTCCCGCCGCAACCCGTTGATCCGAAGGTTCACGTGCAGCCTGCCGCGCTCGTAGCTGGGCAGCATCATGAACTCCTCGCCGTCGTCGCTGCGGAAGAACCGCAGCTCGCGCGATCGCAGATAGCGTTCGATCAGCTCGGTGCTCAAGGGTTCGATCTGCATGCCCCGATGGTGGGGCCGCGGGCTTGGAGGATTCTTGGTGCCGGTCAGCCGGGTCAGCCGGGCGCTGCCGCCCCCAGCCGCTCGATGATCTCGGCGCGCACCGCCGATCGCCGGGCCTTGCCGGCGTCGTCGCGCAGCGGCGCATCGACGAATTCGACGAACGCCGGCACCTTGTATCCCGCGATGCGTTCGCGCAGGAACTCCTGGACGCCCGCGGCGTCCAGCGTGGAACCGTCCGCCGCATGCACCAGCGCGTAGGGCACCTGGCCCAGGTCGCCCGAATTCGGGTCGGGCACGCCGACGACGAGGCAGGACAGCACGTCGGGGTGCGCCGACAAGGTGTTCTCGATCTCGGCCGGGTAGACGTTGCGGCCACCCACGGTGAACATGTCCACCCGGCGGTCCGACAGGTAGAGGAAGCCGTCGGCATCGAAATGGCCAAGATCCCCAAGGGAATCCCAGCCGTCGCGGGACTTGGCGGTGGCTCCGACGTAGCGGTAGGTGGGCGCGCTGCCGGGCCCGGGCCGCATGTAGATCTCGCCGACCACGCCGGGCGGGCACGGGTTGCCGTCGTCGTCGAGCACCTGCATTTCCCCGGCGACCACCACGCCGACCGACCCGCGGTGGGTCAGCCACTGGTCCCCGGAGATGAAGGTGAGCGCCTGTAATTCGGTGCCGCCGTAGAGTTCCCAGACGACCTCGGGGCCCAGCAGGTCGATCCAGGCCTGCTTGATGGCCGGCGGGCACGGCGCCCCCATGTGCCAGAACCGGCGCAGCGACGACAGATCGTAGGACTTGGGATCGGCGTGATAGACCGGCAGCGTCCGCTGCATGATCGTGGGCACCGTGGTCAGGAACGTGACGCGGTGGTCGGTGATCAGCCGCAGGAATTCGTGCGGGTCGAACCGGCTCATCACCACCAGGTGATGGCGCATCAGCAGCGCGATGGTCGCGGTGGTGAACCCGGTGTTGTGGGACAGCGGGATCGGCACCAGCGTCGTGTCGCCGGGCTGCGCGCCCAGCGGGTAGCCGATGGCCGCGGGTATCCGGGTGTCGCCGGCGGACTCGATGAGCTTGGGCCGGCCGGTGCTGCCGCCGGAGCCCATCGCCTTCCACACCGGCGACACCGCTTCCGGCAACGGTGCGTCGGAGAATTCCGGGCCTGGCGTGAAACCGGTTGGCACGCTCGGTATTTCGGGATGCTCGCGCCCTACCAGCAATGCCGGCTGCCGCAGGTCCAGCAGCCCCTGCAGCTCCGTGTCGGGCAACCGCGCCGACAGCGGCTGCGGTACGGCGCCCAGCTTCCAGCACGCCACCGCCGCCTGGATCCACTCCACGGAGTTGGGCAACACCATGGTCACGTAGTCGCCGACGCCGACGCCGCGGTCGGCGTAGGCGCGGGCCAACCGGTTCGTCGAGGCGTCAAGTTCGGCGCGGGTGAGCGTCAGACCGCCGCAGGTGACGGCGGGCTCGTCGGGCGCGAGTTCGGCCAGGGCCGCGATCTGGGTGCCGATCGGCGGGACCGGCTCACTCATATGCGCCCTGCCGCTCGAAGATGCGGCGGGGGTTGTCGACCAGCATGGTCTTCAGTTGCTCGTCGGTGACTCCGCGCTCTTTGAGCGCGGGGATGACGTCGTTGTGGATGTGCAGGTAGTGCCAGTTCGGTGCCATCTGCGGCACCAACTCTTCGGGTAGCGCGTCGAAGTAGCAGTTGGCGTCATGGGAGAGCACCATCTTGTCGGCATGCCCGCGCTCGCACATCTGCGCCACGATCTTGACCCGTTCTTCGAACGGCGAGATCACGTCGAGTCCGAACCGGTCCATGCCGAGATAGGAACCCGGGGCGATGAGCTCTTCGAGGTACCCGATGTCGGTGCTGTCACCGGAGTGCCCGATGATCACTCGGCTCAGGTCGACACCCTCCTCCTCGAAGATGCGTTGCTGTTCGAGACCGCGGCGCAACCCGGCGTGGGTGTGCGTGGAGATCGGCACCCCGGTGCGCTTGTGCGCCTGGGCGACGGCGCGCAGCACCCGCTCGACGCCTGGGGTGATGCCCGGCTCGTCGGTGGCGCACTTGAGGATCCCGGCCTTGACGCCGGTGTCGGCGATGCCGTGCTCGATGTCGCGGACGAACATGTCGGTCATGACTTCCGGGCCGCCCAGCAAGCCGCCGGGGCCCTCGTAGTGGAACCGGAACGGGATGTCGTTGTAGGTGTAAAGACCCGTCGCCACAACGATATTCAGCTCGGTGGCCGCCGCGACGCGCGCGATGCGTGGAATGTAGCGGCCCAGGCCGATCACGGTCAGGTCGACGATCGTGTCGACCCCGCGGGACTTCAGCTCGTTGAGCCGATCGATGGCGTCGGCCACGCGCTTTTCTTCGTCGCCCCACGCATCGGGGTAATTCAGCGCGATCTCGGTGGTCATGATGAACACGTGCTCGTGCATGAGCGTCACGCCGAGATCGGAGGTATCGATGGCGCCGCGGGCGGTATTGAGTGCTGACACTCCACTGATGCTAGGTCGACTCGGTGGTCGGACAACAGTGCCGATTTGTTCCGGTCCGCCCCGACGGCCCCCGCGGTGCAGTACCGTCACCCTCGTCTTTGGCCGAACCCAGGGAGTCCTGCCATGTTGCTCAATCCCAACAACCTGCAACGCCAGTACCCGGATCGTCGTTCCGGAGAGATCATGGCCGCCACGGTCGACTTCTTCGAGTCGCGGGGCAAGGCGCGGCTGAAGCATGACGACCACGAACGCGTGTGGTATTCCGAGTTTTTGGACCACATCGGCCGCGAGCGCATCTTCGCCTCACTGCTGACGCCGTCCGAGTACGGCGCCGACGACTGCCGATGGGACACCTACCGGATCAGCGAGTTCGCCGAGATCGTGGGCTTCTACGGACTCAACTACTGGTACCCCTTCCAGGTGACGGCGCTGGGTCTGGGCCCGATCTGGATGAGCGACAACACCGACGCCAAGCGCAAGGCCGCCGCGCAACTCGAGGCCGGCGAGGTGTTCGCGTTCGGCTTGTCGGAGCAGACCCACGGCGCCGATGTCTACCAGACCGACATGATCCTGACGCCGTCAGAACACGGCTGGACCGCGAGCGGCGAGAAGTACTACATCGGTAACGCGAACGTGGCGCGGATGGTCTCGACCTTCGGCAAGATCGCGGGCTCCGACGAGTACGTGTTCTTCACCGCCGACTCCCAGCACGATCGGTACGACCTGATCAAGAACGTGGTGAACTCGCAGAACTACGTCGCCAACTACGCGCTGCGCGACTACCCGGTCACCGAGGCCGACATCCTGCACCGAGGCCAAGGGGCGTTCCACGCGGCCCTGAACACCGTCAACGTCTGCAAGTACAACCTGGGCTGGGGCGCGGTCGGCATGTGCACGCACGCCATGTACGAGGCGGTCACCCACGCCTCCAACCGCGTTTTGTACGGCACCGTCGTCACCGACTTCAGCCATGTGCGGCGGCTGCTCACCGACGCCTACGTTCGGCTGATCGCGATGAAGCTGGTCGCCACCCGCGCCTGCGACTACATGCGCAGTGCGTCGGCCGACGACCGCCGGTACCTGCTCTACAGCCCGCTGACCAAAGCCAAGATCACCAGCGAAGGCGAGCGGGTGATCACCGCCCTATGGGACGTGATCGCCGCCAAGGGCGTCGAGAAGGACACCATCTTCGAGGCCATGACCCGCGAAATCGGTTTGCTGCCAAGGCTCGAAGGCACGGTGCACATCAACATCGGGTTGCTGGCCAAGTTCATGCCCAATTACCTGTTCGCGCCGAACGGCGATTTGCCGTTGATCGGACGCCGCGACGACGCGGTCGACGACTCGTTCCTGTTCAACCAGGGGCCGACCGGGGGCTTGGGCAAGGTGCGTTTCCACGATTGGCGGGCGCCGTTCGAAAGCTACGCGCATCTACCTAATGTCGCGCTGCTGCGCGAGCAGATCGACGTGCTGGCCGAGATGCTGGCCAGCGCCACCCCCGACGCCGCTCAGCAGAGGGACATCGATTTCGCGTTCGGGGTTGGGCAGCTGTTCGCCACGGTGCCCTACGCCCAGCTGATCTTGGAGGAGGCCCCGTTGTCCGGAGTGGACGAGGCGCTGACCGACGAGATCTTCGCCGTGCTGGTGCGCGACTTCAACGGCTATGCCGTCGAGCTGGCCGACAAGTCCGCCACGACCGACGCGCAGGCCCGCTTCGCGATGCGGATGATCCGGCGCCCGGTGTTCGACCACACGCGCTACGACCAGGTCTGGAAGGAACACATCCAGCCGATCAACGGCGCCTACCAGATGCGGCCGTAGGCGCGAGCGTCACGCTGGCGTGACGCTCGGGAGGCGGCGTCACGCCAGCGTGACGTTCGGCAGGATGACAACCGGCCTACCCTTGACTGTGACGCAGCTCACCGTAATATGACCAGTGGTCATCGACGCTAGGAGGCCGCATTGCCAACGGTGACTTGGGCACGGGTGGACCCCGCCCGCCGCGCCGCCATCATCGACGCCGCGGAACAGGAATTCGGAGCGCACGGGTTTTCCCGAGGCAGCCTCAACGTCATAGCCCGGCGGGCCGGCGTCGCGAAAGGCAGCCTCTTCCAGTACTTCGCGGACAAGCGCGACCTGTTCGCGTTCATCGCCGACATCGCCAGCCAGCGGGTGCGGGCGTACAT
Source organism: Mycobacterium sp. E1715 (assembly GCF_001667625.1). Taxonomy (NCBI): domain Bacteria; kingdom Bacillati; phylum Actinomycetota; class Actinomycetes; order Mycobacteriales; family Mycobacteriaceae; genus Mycobacterium; species Mycobacterium sp. E1715. Next base: position 1,750 of record NZ_LZJJ01000130.1, on the reverse strand, counting down.
GGAAGACCGCATCCGCGAGCTGGACCCGAGCCGGCCGTTCTTCGACTTCCTGACCGACTGGCTCGACGCGTGGGTGGCCTACTTCGCCGACCACCCGCACGAACGGGCGCTGCACGCCGCGGCGACCCTGGAAGTCGACACCGAGGCCCGCGTCAGCGTGCAGAACGTCATCCACCGGCACTACCTGGAGGTGATGCGGCCGCTCGTTCGCGACGCGAAGGCGCGCGGGGATCTGCGTGCCGACTCGGACACCGACGCGCTGTTGTCGTTGCTGCTGTTGATATTTCCGCACCTGGCGCTGGCGCCTTACATGCGCGGCCTGGACCCGATTCTCGGGCTCGACGAACCCACCCCCGAACAGCCCGCGCTGGCCGTGCGCCGGCTTGTCGGGGTGCTGGCGGCCGCCTTCGCTGCGGCGCCGCGCCCGCCCGTCCGCTCAGCCCCACAACAATCCGAGGAGATGACATGACACGCACGCATTCGGGCTCGATGGTCAAGGGGGGCCTCAACTGGGACAGTCTGCCGTTGCGGCTGTTCGCCGGCGGCAACGCGAAGTTCTGGAACCCGGCCGACATCGACTTCTCCCGCGACCGCGCCGACTGGGAGCGGCTGACCGACGACGAACGCCACTACGCCATCCGGCTGTGCGCCGAGTTCATCGCCGGTGAGGAAGCGGTGACCGAGGACATCCAGCCGTTCATGTCGGCGATGCGGGTCGAGGGCCGCCTCGGCGACGAAATGTACTTGACGCAGTTCGCTTTCGAGGAAGCCAAGCACGTCCAGGTGTTCCGCATGTGGCTCGACGCCGTCGGCGTCACCGACGACTTGCATCAGTACCTCGACGACATCCCCACCTATCGGACGATCTTCTACGAGGAGCTGCCCGACTGCCTCAACGCCTTGTCGGTCGACCCCTCACCGGCGGCGCAGGTGCGGGCCTCGGTGACCTACAACCACATGGTCGAAGGGATGCTGGCGCTCACGGGCTACTTCGGCTGGCACAAGATCTGCGTGGAGCGCGGCATCCTGCCCGGCATGCAGGAGTTGGTCCGCCGGATCGGCGACGACGAGCGGCGCCACATGGCGTGGGGGACCTTCACCTGCCGCCGCCACGTCGCCGCCGACGACGCCAACTGGGGCGTCTTCGAGACGCGCATGAACGAGCTGATGCCATTGGGGTTGCGCCTCATCGAGGAGGGCTTCTCCCTGTACGACCCGATGCCGTTCGGCCTGTCGGTGGACGAGTTCATGCAGTACGCGGCCGACAAGGGCATGCGCCGCTTCGGCACCATCTCCAGCGCCCGCGGGCGGCCGCTGGAAGAGATCGACCTGGACTACTCGCCGCTGCAGCTCGAGGACACCTTCGCCGACGAGGACGAGAAGGCCCTGGCCGCCGCGTCCGCCTGAGGCGGCTATTCGACCTTGCTGCCGCCGGCGGCGTCACCGGCGTCGACGTCGCCGATGGTGGCGACCCGTCCCCCGCAAGCGGGAGGTGCCCCCAGCGCCCGGCTGCGCCGCGCTTGCGATCGCCACTAACCGACCCACACCGTCTTGGCGTTGACGAACGCGCGGATGCCGAGGCCGGCGAGCTCGCGGCCGTACCCGGAACGCTTGACGCCGCCGAACCCCAGCTCGGGGTAGGACACCGTCATGCCGTTGATGAAGACCTGGCCGGCCTCGATGTACCGGGCCAAGGACATCGACGAAGCGATCGAGATCGCCAACGCCACCACGTTCGGGTTGGGCTCCA
>NZ_LZJJ01000129.1:0-763 GCF_001667625.1 Mycobacterium sp. E1715 | reverse complement strand
GAATCGCAATCCATCTACGACGTTTCGGACGAGTTTTTTGCCCTGTTCCTAGATCCGACAATGGGCTATACGTGCGCTTATTTCGAACGCGAGGGCATGACCCTGGAAGAGGCGCAGAATGCGAAGTTCGATCTGGCGCTGGGCAAGTTGAATCTCGAGCCGGGGATGACGCTACTCGACATCGGTTGCGGCTGGGGAGGAGCGCTGCACCGGGCGATCGAGAAATATGACGTCAACGTGATCGGGATCACGCTGAGTCGCAACCAGTTTGCCTACAGTAAGGCCAAAATGGCCGCCATCCCCACCGACCGCTCCGTCGAAGTCCGGTTGCAGGGCTGGGAGGAATTCGACGACAAGGTCGACCGAATCGTCAGCATCGGCGCCTTCGAGGCGTTCAAGGCCGACCGGTGGCCGGCCTTTTTTGAACGTGCCCACCACATCCTGCCCGACGACGGTCGGATGCTGTTGCACACCATCGTTCGCCCCTCCTTCAAGGAGGCCAGGGCGCGGGGCATGACGCTGACGCACGAGATCGTGCACTTCTCGCAGTTCATCCTCACCGAGATCTTCCCGGGGGGCTGGCTCCCGACCCCGCAGACCGTCGGGGAGTACGCCGTAACGGCCGGCTTCGAGCTGACCCGGGTGCACTCACTGCAGCTGCACTACGCGCGCACCCTGGAGACGTGGGCGGCCGCCCTCGAGGCGAACCGCGACGAGGCCATCGCCATCCAGTCGCAGGAGGTCTACGACCGCTACATGAAGT
>NZ_LZJJ01000128.1:0-763 GCF_001667625.1 Mycobacterium sp. E1715 | reverse complement strand
ACTTCATGTAGCGGTCGTAGACCTCCTGCGACTGGATGGCGATGGCCTCGTCGCGGTTCGCCTCGAGGGCGGCCGCCCACGTCTCCAGGGTGCGCGCGTAGTGCAGCTGCAGTGAGTGCACCCGGGTCAGCTCGAAGCCGGCCGTTACGGCGTACTCCCCGACGGTCTGCGGGGTCGGGAGCCAGCCCCCCGGGAAGATCTCGGTGAGGATGAACTGCGAGAAGTGCACGATCTCGTGCGTCAGCGTCATGCCCCGCGCCCTGGCCTCCTTGAAGGAGGGGCGAACGATGGTGTGCAGCAACATGATTCCGTCGGACGGCAGCACCTGGTAGGCCATCTTGAAGAAGCGGCCGTAGCGCTGGCGGCCGAAGTGCTCGAAGGCGCCGATGCTGACGATTCGGTCGACCTTGTCGTCGAATTCCTCCCAGCCCTGCAACCGGACTTCGACGGAGCGGTCGGTGGGGATGGCGGCCATTTTGGCCTTACTGTAGGCAAACTGGTTGCGACTCAGCGTGATCCCGATCACGTTGACGTCATATTTCTCGATCGCCCGGTGCAGCGCTCCTCCCCAGCCGCAACCGATGTCGAGTAGCGTCATCCCCGGCTCGAGATTCAACTTGCCCAGCGCCAGATCGAACTTCGCATTCTGCGCCTCTTCGAGCGTCATGCCCTCGCGTTCGAAATAAGCGCACGTATAGCCCATTGTCGGATCTAGGAACAGGGCAAAAAACTCGTCCGAAACGTCGTAGATGGATTGCGATTC
>NZ_LZJJ01000127.1:0-1493 GCF_001667625.1 Mycobacterium sp. E1715 | reverse complement strand
GTGGAACGTATGTTCATGCCAGCAGCCCGCCGGTATCCAGATCGCCCGATTCGCCGGCGTGATCCAGGTGCCCGCCGCGCCGCCCGCCGGGGGCTAGCCGAGTGCCCGTGCGGATGGATCCGCAACGGTTCGAGGAAATGGTCGCCGACGCGCTCGACCTGATCCCGCCCGAGCTGGCGGCGGCAATGGACAACATCGTCGTGCTGGTCGAGGACCGCCACCCCGACGACGGCGAACTCCTCGGGTTGTACGAAGGGGTCGCGCTGACCGAGCGTGACTCCGACTACGCCGGATCCCTGCCCGACGCCATCACGATTTACCGCGAGGCGCTGCTGGACGTCTGCGAATCCGACGACGACGTCGTCCAGGAGGTCGCGATCACGGTGATCCACGAGATCGCCCACCACTTCGGCATCGACGACGAGCGGCTGGAGGAATTGGGCTGGGCCTGACGAACGTCGGCCCGTTCTATGGGCGCGGCATCCCGGATTTGTCCGCCGCCGGTGCTATGAACGGGTTATGAGTGCTGACTGCCGCGACTGCCGGGCAGGCTTGGATCACTGTCACGGCACCATCATTCGCCATTCACTGCGCCGCTCCGAATGCACGGAGCCGGATTGCTTCAGCCCCGAGCTGTTGCCGCACGCGTTCGTCGTCGACTGCGATGCCATCGGCTGCGGATGCTCCGAGGCCGTCGCGCTGGCTGTCTGACCGGCCCTCAGCCCATCGGGTCGGTGCTCGAGTGCACCGCGTCGGCGACGGGGGTCGCATCCGCCTCGGGGTAGAACGGTGGCGTCAGGGTCCCCCAGCGCACGCAGCTCCACCGGCCGTCGGTGATGGGTGCCAAGACCACCGATTCGGCGTTGTCGAGGTGGTGGTCCAGCGCGAAGCCGGCGTCCACGCCGGCCAGCACGGCCGCCGCCAGCCGGATCGCCGCGCCATGGCTGACGACGACGATGTCGCCGGCCCAGTCGCGGTCGTCGAGGTAGCGCAGGCGCAGTTCGGTGAGCACCGGCACGTAGCGGTCCAACACGTCGTTGCCGGTTTCCCCGCCGGGCAGCGGGATGTCGAGGTCGCCGTGATGCCACCGCTCGTAGATCGCGTTGAATTCGGCGACGGCATCGTCGTCGCTGCGGTTTTCCAGGCCACCCACCTGGACCTCGTGCACGCCGGGCACCTCGATGGGCGCCATCTCGAGTTCGCCGCCGATCACCCCCGCGGTCTGCGACGCGCGGATCGCAACCGAGTGGGCCAGCAACGCCGGCCGGTGCGCACCTCGCGCGAAGGCACGGGCCTGGTCGCGGCCCAGCGGCGTCAGCTCCGCCCCGGGCGGCCGGGGGAATGGAGCTATGACCGGGCGGCTGGTGCTACTGCGACACGGCCAGTCCTACAGCAACGTCGAACGCAGGCTGGACACCCGGCCGCCCGGGGCGGAGCTGACGCCGCTGGGCCGCGACCAGGCCCGTGCCTTCGCGCGAGGTGCGCACCGGCCG
>NZ_LZJJ01000126.1:0-16146 GCF_001667625.1 Mycobacterium sp. E1715 | reverse complement strand
GGGCTGCGCCGGGCGCTGGCGATGGTCAAGACGCTCGACGAACTCGATTCTCTGCTAAGCCAATTGGACGGCACGGTCCCCTTCCCGGACGCGGCGAGCGGCCCCCGGGGCCGGCAGGGGTCACCCGCCCGCGTGGCGCTGCCCGAAGGCTGGCTGACGGACCCCGACGACTGCACCGTGCCGGCCGGCGCCGACGTGATGCACTCCGGCGGCTGATCGACCGCTCGAAATCGCGTCCGGACCGATAACTCAGTACGATGTGGACCTTGCTGCATGGCGCGTTCTGGCGGATCGGTAACGCACCGCCGTCGGAGCGCGACAAAGGAGTGCCACCCACGGGTGGCACGAGCCGCAGCGCCGAGAATGCCGAGCGCTGGGACGGCATTGCGCACGGACACGCTGACATCCGCATCAGAGCTTCGGAGGCCGGTAGGACATGAGTGACGCCGAGGACGCCACTCGCGACGCTCGGCGGGCCGCGCTGGGCGCCGCCCCGTGGGAGCGGTTCTCCGAGCCCCCGTCCGACTACAGCCTGCACCTATGGCAGACCGGCGCCGCCGTCGAGACCGTCCAGCCGTCCGCAGCCGACGACGAAGGATCCGGGTCACACACCGGCGGGGGGCTCAGCGTCGCCGACCTGATCGCGAAGCTGGGCGCCCCGTCGACCGGCCGGTCCACGCACCGCCACGCCGAACCGGAGCCCGAACCCGAACTCGAACTCGAACCGGAGCCCGAACCCGGGCCCGCCGAGGCCGAATCGGACCTCCCGGTCGAGTTGCAGCAGACGCAGGTTATCGAGGACCTCGCCTACTCGCTCGACGTAATCTCGGAGCTTCCCGACCTCGAGGCCGGCGACGGCCGAAACGGCGACGGGCCGCCAGCCGAGGGAACTCCCGACGATCACGCGCCTAAACCGCGCCGCCGCCACCGCCCGATGCTGCTGGCCGCTCGCTCGGTGGCGGCGCTGTTTGCCGTGCTGGCCGTGGCGTTGACCGGCGGGGCGTGGCAGTGGAGCACGTCCAAGAACGCCCGGCTCAACACCGTCAGCGCGCTCGACCAGGGGTCGGATGACATTCGCGACCGCAACGGGCAATACGGCGACGAAGACTTCTTGATCGTCGGCATGGACTCGCGCGCCGGCGAGAACGCCAACATGGGCGCCGGTGACACCGAAGACGCCGGGGGCGCGCGATCGGACACGGTGATGCTGGTCAACATTCCGGCCAACCGCAAACGGGTGGTGGCGGTGTCGTTCCCCCGCGACCTGGCGATCACCCCGATGCAATGCGAGGCATGGAACCCAGACACGGGCAAGTACGGGCCCCTTTACGACGCGAAGACCAAGACCTGGGGCCCGAAAATGGTTTACACGGAGACCAAACTGAACTCGGCATTCGCCTTCGGCGGCCCGAAATGTCTGGTCAAAGAGATCCAGAAATTGTCCGGGTTGAGCATCAACCGCTTCATCGCCGTGGACTTCGCCGGGTTCGCCAAGATGGTCGACGCCCTGGGCGGCGTGGAGGTGTGCTCGAAATCCGCGTTGCACGACTATGAGCTGGGCACGGTGCTCGATCACGGCGGCCGCCAAGTCCTCGACGGCCCGACCGCCCTGAATTACGTGCGGGCCCGCCAGGTCACCACCGAAACCAACGGGGACTACGGCCGGATCAAACGCCAGCAGCTGTTCCTGTCGTCGCTGCTGCGCTCGCTGATCTCCGAGGACACCCTGCTCGACCTCAACAAGCTCAACAACGTCGTCAACATGTTCATCAGCGACACCGTCGTCGACAACGTGCAGTCGAAGGACCTGATCCAGCTCGGTCAGTCGTTGCAGGGGATGGCGGCCGGGCACGTCACCTTCGTCACGGTGCCGACCGGCGTGACCGACCAGAACGGCGACGAACCGCCGCGCATGGGCGACATGCGGGCGCTGTTCGACGCCATCATCAACGACGATCCGCTGCCCGAGGAAAACGACCAGAACGCAAAGAATTTGGGAACATCCGACGACAAGTCCGGTCAGACGAAGGCGCCCGCCCCCAAGCAAACGCCGGCCCCCACCGCGGCCCCGGAGGCCCGGCACGAGCAGGTGACCACGACCACGCCGGGCGACGTCACGGTGCGGGTGTCCAACGCGACGACGCAGAGTGGCCTGGCCGCCACGGCCACCAGCCAGCTCAAGCGCAATGGCTTCAACGTGATGACGCCGGACGATTATCCGAGCTCGATCAACACGACGACGGTGTTGTTCTCGGCCGGCAACGAGCAGGCCGCGGCGACCGTCGCGTCGTCGTTCGCCAACGCGAGGGTTCAGCGCGTTTCCGGCTACGGGCAGGTCGTTCAGGTGGTGCTCGGACCCGACTTCAAGTCGGTCGCCACCCCGCAGCCGAGCGGATCATCGATCAGCCTGCAGATCGAACGCGGCTCCGGCAGCGCACCGGCCAAGCTCCCCGAGGACCTGACCGTCACCAACGCTGCCGACACCACCTGCGAGTAAGCGCTTTTGGGCGCTCCGCCGCCCGTTTTCGGCCCCGGGAACGTAGGCTTGGCGGTATGCGGACCGCCTACCACGAGCAGCTCTCGGAGTTATCCGAGCAGCTCGGCGAGATGTGCGGGCTGGCGGGTATCGCGATGGAGCGAGCCACCCAAGCCCTGTTGCAGGCCGACCTGGTGCTGGCCGAGCAAGTGATCTCCGACCACGAAAAGATCGCCACGCTGAGCGCTCGCGCCGAGGAGAGCGCCTTCGTGCTGCTGGCCTTGCAGGCACCGGTCGCCGGTGACCTGCGGTCCATCGTGAGCGCGATCCAGATGGTGGCCGACATCGACCGGATGGGCGCGCTGGCCCTGCACGTCGCAAAGATCGCCCGCCGCAGGCACCCCCAGCACGCGCTCCCCGAAGAGGTCAACGGCTACTTCGCCGAAATGGGCCGGGTCGCAGTCGAATTGGGCAACAGCGCGCAAGAGGTGGTGATGTCCCGCGATCCGGAGAAGGCCGCCCGGATTCGCGAAGAGGACGACGCGATGGACGATCTGCACCGCCACCTGTTCTCGGTGCTGATGGACCGCGAATGGAAGTACGGGGTGGCGGCCGCGGTCGACGTCACCCTGCTGGGCCGGTTCTACGAGCGCTTCGCCGACCACGCCGTCGAAGTGGCCAGGCGCGTCATCTTTCAGGCGACCGGAAAGCTCCCCGAAGAGGAGACGAAACCGGCCTCGCAATAGGCGGCCGGATCAGCCGAAGCGGCCGGAGATGTAATCCTCCGTCGCCTTCTGGCTGGGGTTGGAGAAGATCTTCTCGGTGTCGTCGACCTCGATCAACCGCCCCGGCTTGCCGACGGCCTCCAGGTTGAAGAACGCGGTGTAGTCGCTGACCCGCGCGGCCTGCTGCATGTTGTGGGTGACGATGACGATGGTGTAGTCCTGCTTGAGCTCGCTGATCAGTTCCTCGATGGCCATCGTCGAAATCGGGTCCAGCGCGGAGCACGGCTCGTCCATGAGCAGCACGTCTGGCTGCACGGCGATCGCCCGCGCGATACACAAGCGCTGTTGCTGCCCGCCGGACAACCCTCCGCCGGGCCTGTCCAACCGGTCCTTGACCTCATCCCACAGGTTCGCCCCGCGCAGCGAGTACTCGGCCGTCTCGTCGAGCACCTTGCGATTGCGCACACCCTGCAGCTTCAAGCCGGCCACCACGTTGTCACGAATCGACATGGCGGGGAACGGGTTCGGCCGCTGAAACACCATTCCGATCGCCCGGCGCACGCCGACCGGGTCGACTCCGGCGCCGTAGATGTCCTCGTCGTCGAGGAGCACGTTGCCCTCAACGCGCCCGCCGGGGACCACCTCATGCATCCGGTTGAGCGTGCGCAGCACCGTCGTCTTGCCGCAACCCGACGGGCCGATGAACGCCGTGACGCTGCGCGGCAGGATCGACAGCGTCACATCCGCGACCGCGTGAAACGAACCGTAGTAGATGTTGACGGCTTTGAGGTCCAACCGTTTGGCCACTGACTGCTCCTACCTATGACTTCTTGGTGCCGAGCAATTTCGTTATCACTCGGGCCCCGACATTGATTGTGGCGATCACCAGGATGAGGGTTAGGGCGGCACCCCACAACCGATCCGTGGGGACCGGGCTCACGCCCGCGCCGGCGCTGGTCTGGTTGTACATCATGCCGGGTAGCGTCCCCATGAAGCCACTGAAGATGTCGAAGTTCATAGACTGCGCGTAGCCGACCAAGATCAGCAGCGGCGCCGTCTCGCCCATCACCCGGGCCGTCGCCAGCATGATGCCGGTGATGATGCCGGACAGCCCGGTGGGGATCACCACCCGCAGGATCGTCTTCCACTTCGGTACGCCGAGCGCATAGCTGGCCTCGCGCAGATCCACCGGGACGATTCGCAGCATCTCCTCGGTGGCTCGCACGATCACCGGGAGCATCAACAGGACCAGGGCCAACGACACCGCGAACTCGGAGCGGGGCGTGCCCAGCGTGGCAACGAACAGGGCGTAGACGAACAAAGCCGCCACGATCGAGGGCACTCCGCTCAGGATGTCGACCATGAACGTGGCCAGCCTGCCCAGCGCGGTGCCGCCGCCGTATTCGGTCAGGTAGATCGCGAGCATGATGCCGACCGGGATGGAGATGACCGCACATACCAATCCCTGCAACAGCGTGCCCACGATCGCGTGGTAGGCGCCGCCGCCGGCCACGAAGGCGGTCATGCCCGCTTGCGAGTGCGTCCACCAAACGGTCGATGCAATCGCCCTGGACCCCTTGGCGACCACCGAGTACAGCACCAGCAGCAGGGGTGTCACCGCGATCACCATCGACAGCGAAACCAGTGCCAGCGCAACGTGATCCGCGGCCCGTCGGCGCCGGCTCGGCCGCGAGAACGTGCGTGGCTTCAGCGGGCGGTCCAGCATCGAGGTCATCGGGCGCCCCATCGGGTACCGGCCGCGGCGCCACGCGCCAGGGCGTCGACGAGGAACGTGAGCACAAAAAGCGCCAGTCCCGCGGCGATGTACGCGCCGGCCTTGTATTGGTCGTTGAATTGGGCGGCGGTGCCCGCAATCTTGGTCGCGACGGTAGAGCCCCCGTCGAACAGTGACCAGCCGAACATTGCCTGCGTGCCGCGCAGGATGATCAGCAGCGCGACCGTCTCCCCCAGGGCGCGGCCCAGCCCCAGCACCGCCGCGCTGATGTAGCCCGACCACCCGAACGGCAGCACGATCGTCTTCACCACTTCCCAGCGGGTGGCGCCGAGCGCCAGCATGGCCTCGATCTGCTCATGCGGTGTCTGGACGAACACCTCGCGGGTGACGGCGGTGATGATCGGCAGGATCATCACCGCCAGGACGATGCCGCCGGTGAAGATGGTGCCGCCACCGGCCACCGACGTGTTGCCGTCGGCGAACAAAAAGCACCAACCCAGCGATCGGTTGAGCCAGGTGGCGACGGGTCGCAACTGCGGCGCCAGGACGTAGAGGCCCCACGCGCCGTAGATGATGGAGGGAACCCCGGCCAGCAGATCGACGGCATAGGCCAACGGGCTGGCCGTGCGCCGCGACGAGTACTGCGTGATGAAGATGGCGACGCCCAGCGCGACCGGCATGGCGAGCAGCAACGCGAACGCCGACACGAACACGGTGACCTTCAGCAGATCGGAGATGCCGAAGTGCATCGCCGAGGTGTCGGTGGTGACCCAGTTGCCGTCGTAGGTGAAGAAGTTCTCCCGGTTGCGCTTCAACGCCGGTATCGCGCGCAGCAGCAGGAATCCGCCGATCGCGCCGATCACCACCACGATCAGGAGGCCCGAACCGTTGGCGAGCCAGCGGAACACCCGATCCCCGATGTGTGGGCGGGTCTGTCCCCACGGGTTGATCGGAATCAGCGGCGCCTCGGGGAACGGCGCGGCCACGGTCGCGCCCGAGCCGGCGTCGGTGGGGTTTGGCGTGGTCACCGTGATCCCGGCACAGTTCTGTCGCTCCTTACGCCCGGGGCCACTCGGTCACTGCAGGGCGTTGATCGCGGCAACCAGCCGCTCTTTGACTTTATCGGGCAGCGGAACATAGCCGGCCGAGGGAAGGTCGGCCTGCCCGCTGCCGGCGGCCACCGTGAGGAACGACCTGATGGCCCCTGAGGTGTCCGCGTCGGAGCCCTTCGAGCAGACGATCTCGTACGTCGCCAGAACCAGCGGGTAGGACCGCGGGTCCTGGGAGCTGTACATCGCATTCAGGTCGAGCACCAGGTCGTTGCCGGCGCCGACGAAATTGGCCGCCCGCACGGCGTTCCCGGCGGTCTCGTTGGTGAGCGGGATGACGCCACCCTTGTTGGTGCCGATTTGGGCGTAGGGCAGGCCGGCCTGGTCGGCGAAGCCCTTCTCGACGTAACCGATCGCGCCCGGGGTGGCCCGCACCGCCTGCACGACACCGGCCGACTTGGTGGCCCCCTCGCCGACCCCGCCCTGGAACTCGGTGCCCACGCCCTTGGTCCAGCTCTGCGGTGCGGCGGCCGTCAGAAACTTCTGCACGTTGTCGGTGGTTCCCGACGAGTCCGTCCGGTAGATCGGCGTGATCTTGGTGTCGGGCAGTGCGACGCCGGGATTGAGGGCGGCCAGGATCGGGTCGTTCCACGCCATGATCCGCCCGCTGAAGATCTTGGCCAGCGCGTCGCTGCTGACCACCAACCCGGGCACCCCGGCGAGGTTGTAGACCAGGGCGATCGGCCCGAACACCAGCGGCAGGTCCCAGGCCGGGTTTCCATCGCAGCGCGCGGAGGCCGGACCGATCTGGTCCGCGGCGAGCGGGGAATCGGCGCCCGCGAAGTCGACATGGCCGGCGATGAACTGCTCGCGCCCGGCGCCGGAACCGGTCGGGTTGTACGACACGCTCTTGCCCGGGCAGTACTGCCCCCAGACCTGGTTGAACAGCGCCATCGCGTTCTGTTGTGCCGTCGAACCCTCCGCCGTCAGCTTGTTCTTACCGCTGCACCCCGCGGTGCCCGTGGGCCCGGACGCGGCCGCGGGCGACGCCCCGCGGCGGTTCTGATCGCTGCCACAGCCGGTCAGCGCGCCGCTGCCTACGGCCACCGCCACGACCAGCGCGACCAGCGCCCTGCCTCCCCTGTCGAGCCTCACCGATCTCGCTTCCTGACGCGTTGTCGTGCCCGCGTGCCGCCGGCCGTCTCCAATGAGGTTGCCAGGTCGTCGCGAAATTATGCTCCGCCGCAGCCCACGGCTACTTGTCACTAGCAAGCGCAGGTGAACAACCGGGGGCAAGAGCCCGCCTCCCGCCCATCGTCAGTCGGCCGAAGCGACCGCGTAGGCGGTGTCCACGCTGTAGGTGGCGAAACCGAGGCGCTGGTAGGTGCGCACCGCGGCGCGGTTGTCGGACTCCACGTAGAGCAGCACGGTCGGATCGGCCGCACCGGCCAGCCGGTGCGCCAACGACTCGATGCCGATGGCCGTCAGCATCTGACCCATGCCCCGGCCCTGCGCGGCCGGGTCGACGCCTACCACGTAGACCTCGCCCAAGCCGGGCTGATCGGGGTGCACCTTGGTCCAGTGGAAGCCCAGCAGCTTGCCCGCCTGTTTGGTATCGGAGTCGTCGAACGCCAGGAACAGACCGGCCGGGTCGAACCACGGTTCGTCGCGCCGCTCGGCCAGCTGGGCTTCGGTCCAGCCGCCCTGTTCGGGGTGGTCGGCGAAGGCGGCGTTGTTGACGCGCAGCAGCTCGGCGTCGTCGGAGGTGCCCGCGTAGGTGCGGACCCGCACCCCGGCCACGGGGCGCACCAAGTCATGGATGTCGCGCAGCGTGCGTCGCATCTGCAGCAGCTCGCGGACCGCAACCAGACCGAGCGCGGCCGCGGTGGCGCGGGCGGGCTCGAGCGTGCCGTGCGCCCAGAACCGGTTGCTTGCGGCGGTCTCGGCCAACGCCGCCCGCGCCAGCGCGGTCCCGAAACCTTGTCTGCGGGCGCGGGGGTGGACCACCAGTTCCGCCATCGCCGCTTCTGGGTCGCGCGACAGATTGAGGTAGCCGACGACCCCGTCGGGCCCGGTGGTCAGCAGGTGCCCGGTGCGGTCGTGCGGCAATTCGCGCAGCACTTGTTCACCGACGGGCGCGACTCCGTCGAATTCGGTTGCGGCCGTGATGAGTTCGCGTATCTGCCGTTGTTCGTCAGCGGTCAGCGTCGGGCGCCAGGCGGGCGCGGTCACTGACTGCGCAACGGGTCGCCCAGCGGCTGTTGCAAATCCTCGGAGTCGGACTCGATGTCGTCGGCGGGTTCGTCCTCCGCCGAGTCCGCGATCGGCGCGCGTCCTCGTGCCGGCCGGACAGCCTTGTAGCCGACGTTGCGAACGGTCCCGATCAACGCCTCGTATTCGGGGCCGAGCTTGGCGCGCAGGCGACGCACGTGCACGTCGACGGTGCGGGTGCCGCCGAAGAAGTCGTATCCCCACACTTCGTGCAACAGCTGCGCGCGGGTGAAGACGCGTCCCGCGTGCTGCGCCAGGTATTTGAGCAGCTCGAACTCTTTGTAGGTCAGATCGAGTGGGCGGCCCCGCAACCTCGCGGTGTAGGTGCCCTCGTCGATCACCAGCTCGCCCAGGCTCACCTTGCCGGCACTTTCCTGGTCGGCCAGCCCGCCACGGCGACCCACAACCAGCCGCAGCCGGGCATCGATCTCGGCGGGCCCGGTGCTCGGCAGCAGGATCTCGTCCAGCCCCCAGTCCGCGCTGACCGCCACCAGGCCGCCTTCGCTCACAATGGCCAGGACGGGGACCGAACGGCCGGCGGTGCTCAGCAGACGGCAGAGTCCGCGCGCCGACGACAGGTCGGTGCGCGCATCCACCAGTACGGCGTCCGCTGTCCCGGCCTCGAGCAACGAGGACGGTTCCGCAGGCGCCGTCCGGACGGCGTGGGGAAGCAACGACAACGACGGCAGGACCGGGTCGGGATGCAGCTCCGAGGTCAGCAGTAATAGCTCCAACTAGCCCCTCCAACTCGGGAGAACGGCATCTTCACAATTCGCAACGCAACGACGCGTTAGTTGCCAGGTCATCTAACGATAACTTGCCACCTGCCACTTTGGTGCGGCGACGACGCAGTGTGAGCGCCGCCACCCGGGTGGTCCGCGACAGCTCGGGCTCAGGGTTACGCGACAATGTGCGGGTGCGCAAGGTGGCGGTGGCGGTGGCGGGCGTGGCGATCGCCGTGGCCGTGGTGGTGGCCGGGGCAGTCGCCGTGGACTACGGGAGCAGCATCTACGCCGAATACCGGCTGTCGTGCAGCGTGCGCAAAGCGGCCCATTTGCGGTCCGACCCGTTCGTCGCGATCGTGGCGTTTCCGTTCATCCCGCAGGCGATGCGCGACCACTACAACCAGCTGGAGATCAAGGCCAACGCCGTCGACCACGCGACGGTCGGCAAGGCCACCCTCGAAGCCACGATGTACTCGGTCGACCTGAGCCACGCGTCGTGGCTGATCGGGCCCGATGCCAAGCTGCCGGTGGGCAAACTGGAGAGCCGCGTCATCATCGACTCGACGCACCTGGGCCGGTACCTGGGCATCAGCGATCTGATGGTCGAGGCGCCCCCCAAGGAAACCAACACCGCCACCGGTGGCGTCACCGCGTCGGGCATCTCCGACAGCCACGGTGTGGTGTTCAGCGGCACCCCGCACTCGGCCGACTTCGAACACCGGGTCAGCGTCTCGGTGGACCTGTCCATCGCCCCGGACGACCAGGCGACGCTGGTGATCACCCCGACCGGCGTTCTGACCGGCGCGGACACCGCGGATCAACCGGTTCCGGATGACAAGCGGGATGCGGTGCTGCGGGCCTTCACGACCCGGGTGCCCAACCAGCGGCTTCCCTTCGGGGTGGCACCCAAGACCGAGGGGGCGCGCGGCTCCGACGTGATCATCGAGGGCATCGGCTACGGGGTCACCGTCAGCCTGGACGGCTTCAAGCAGTCGTGACCCGGTCATCGCCGGGGCGCGCGGGGTGAGCGGCACCCGCCGCAAATTTGATCGCCGTCGGTCATTCGGTAAGCTTGCCGACGTGCTAGCCCGCCTTGAGCCCCTGCTCACCCAACGCCGCGCAGTCGATCTGTGCCGCACCGCGGGCTGTTGCTGTCGCTGTAGCTGCTGAGTCGCCGCGCGCTTTCGCGTAAGCACTCGGAGCAACCCCGGAACGTTACCGAGGCCCGTCTCCCGTCGTTCGTTCCCATAAGCAACAGGCGTATCCAGGAGTAGTACCGTGCCGAGCAGCAACACCACCACCCAGCCAGACGTCGTCGACGTGCGGGGTCCCAGGTTCGCCGCCTGGGTCACGACCGCAGTCCTGGTGATCACCCTCGCCTTCTCCGCCGTCAGTCCGCTGGCGGCGGCGGCGATTCTCGGCGTCCAAGCGATCATCTTCGCCATCGGAGCCGTCGGCGGCCCGCGCAAGCACCCGTACGGGCGGATCTTCGCTCGCTTCGTGGCGCCCCGGCTCGGGCCCGTCGGGGAACGCGAACCGGTGGCACCGCTGAAGTTCGCCCAACTCGTCGGCCTGGTCTTCGCGGTCGTCGGCGTCGTCGCGTTCGCCGCGGGCGCCTTCGTGGTCGGCGTCATCGCCACCGCCGCGGCGCTGACCGCCGCCTTCCTGAATGCGGCCTTCGGCATCTGCCTGGGCTGCCAGCTCTACCCGCTGGTGGCGCGCTTCCGAGGCGCCGCGCACACGGCATGACCCGTTCATAGAAAGCGATCGAAAGGATCACCGCATGGCACGCTCCGACGTCCTGGTCTCCGCGGACTGGGCCGAGAGCAATCTCGACGCCGCCGGCGTCGTCTTCATTGAAGTCGACGAGGACACCAGCGCATACGACACCGGCCACATCCCCGGTGCGATCAGGCTCGACTGGCGTTCCGACTTGCAGGACCCCGTCAAGCGCGACTTCGTCGACGCGCAGCAGTTTTCGAAGCTGCTCAGCGAACGTGGCGTCGCCAACGACGGCACCGTGATCCTCTACGGCGGCAATAACAACTGGTTCGCCGCCTACGCCTACTGGTATTTCAAGCTGTACGGGCACGCCGACGTCAAGCTGCTCGACGGCGGCCGCAAGAAGTGGGAGCTCGACGGGCGCGCGCTGTCCAGCGACACCGTCAGCAGGCCGGCCACCTCGTACACCGCGGCCGCGCCGGACAACAGCATCCGCGCGTTCCGCGACGAGGTCATCGCGGCCATCAACACCAAGAACCTGGTCGACGTGCGTTCGCCCGACGAGTTCTCGGGCAAGATCCTGGCGCCGGCGCATCTGCCGCAGGAGCAGAGCCAGCGGCCCGGCCACATCCCCGGGGCGATCAACGTGCCGTGGAGCAAGGCGGCCAACGAGGACGGCACGTTCAGGTCCGACGACGAATTGGCCAAGCTCTACGCCGACGCCGGCCTGGACGGCTCCAAGGAAACGATCGCGTATTGCCGGATCGGCGAGCGGTCTTCGCATACCTGGTTCGTGCTCCGGGAATTACTCGGCCACAAAAACGTCAAGAACTACGACGGAAGTTGGACGGAATACGGCTCCCTGGTGGGTGCCCCGATCGAGTTGGGAAGCTGATATGTGCTCTGCCCCGAAACAAGGAGTGACGTTGCCCGCCAGCGTCGACTTGGAGAAGGAAACGGTGATCACCGGCCGCGTCGTGGACAGCGATGGCCAGGCGGTGGGCGGCGCCTTCGTCCGCCTGCTCGACTCGTCTGACGAGTTCACCGCCGAGGTCGTCGCGTCGGCAACGGGTGACTTCCGGTTCTTCGCGGCGCCGGGGTCCTGGACGCTGCGCGCGCTGTCGGCCTCCGGCAACGGGAACGCCGTGGTGAGTCCGTCGGGCGCCGGCATCCACGAGGTGGACGTCAAGATCGCCTGAGACCCCGGCTGCCCTGACCGGGATCGCGCGGGGCGAATAGACTTGTCCCCGTGGTGCTCTTCTTCGAGATCATGCTGGTCGTGGCCGTCGTGGTGATCTCATGGTTCGCGCTGTACACGCTGTACCGGCTCATCACCGACGAATCGTGACTCGCGCGGACGACGATCCGGTGGGGGTACCTTCCGCTAGCGACGGTGAGGAGTGGCGGACGACTTCTGACGAACCACTGGGTTCTGCGAGCTCCGGCGATCGCGCGGTGGCTGCCGCCGCTGAGCGCGCCAAGCTGACCGCCGGCCGCAACATTCCCGCCTTCGACGATCTGCCGCTTCCCGCCGACACCGCCAACTTGCGTGAAGGCGCCAACCTGAACGACGCCCTGCTGGCGCTGTTGCCGCTGGTGGGTGTGTGGCGCGGGCACGGCGAGGGCCGCGCACACGACGGGGATTACCGGTTCGGCCAGCAGATCGTGGTTTCGCACGACGGCGGCGACTACCTGAATTGGGAATCCCGCTCGTGGCGGCTCAGCGAGGCGGGCGACTACCAGGAGCGCGGCCTGCGGGAGACCGGGTTCTGGCGTTTCGTCAGCGATCCCGACGATCCCAGCGAATCCCAGGCGATCGAGTTACTGCTGGCCCATTCGGCCGGCTATGTGGAGCTGTTCTACGGCCGACCGCGCAATCAGTCGTCGTGGGAGCTGGTGACCGACGCACTTGCCCGCAGCCGGTCGGGCGTCCTGGTCGGTGGCGCCAAACGGCTCTACGGCATCGTCGAGGGCGGCGACCTGGCCTACGTCGAGGAGCGGGTGGACGCAGACGGCGGCCTGGTGCCGCACCTTTCCGCCCGGCTCTCCCGCTACGCGGGATAACCGCCGACCCGTTGCCCGCGTGGGCAACTCGGCGATGTGCGCGGGCCCGGAATCATTGCCTTCGGCCGATCTTTTGCGTGTACTGTTCGACGTCCGAACAGCCGATACCGCGCGAAGGGAGATCGGCGGATGCCCCCCACCAGGACACCCTCGCCCATCTTGCGCTGGGGCGTAACCGCGGTCGGGCTGCTCCTCATCGTCTATTTGGCCGTATTGGACCTGCAGCCCGGGATCATCGACGCGCTGCCCCCGGCCCTGGCGTGGTTCGGCAGGCCCGGATCGATGCCGACGCTGGCGATCGTGGTGACCGTGCTGATCGCCGCGTCGGTGCTGACCTTCCGGTCCGGCGGAAGCCATCGGATGGTGGGGGTTTCGTTCACCCTGATCGCAGGCCTGGTCCCGATGACGGCGGTCCTGGGCCTCACGTCCTACTGGGGTTGTCACGACGCCAACCATCCGGCCTTGTTCACCCCGCTGATGGCGACGGCCAGCCTGGTCAAGGGCGGCACCGGTGACTTCTCGGTGGGCGGGCGAACCTGTCCGAACCCGACACCGGTCGGCCTGGAGCTGGCCCGAATCGCGGCGCTGTCGGCGATCTTCACCGGGTTGGGCGGCGTCGTCGTCGGGGTCTTCCGGTCCCAGGTGGACCGGCTGCGGGCGAACCTGGCCGATTCCGTCACGGCCGTCGTCGGGGTCGACGCGGACACGCAGTCGATGATCAGCGCGGTCGCCCGGACGCTGGACCGGCGCGGCACGCTGGTCGTCCTCACCGGCGCCAGCGACGACCGGGTGCAGCGGGCCCGCAGGCAGGGCGCGCGGGTGGTCCTGGTGGACTTCAACAACCCCGCCACGCTGGTGTCGTTGCGGCTGTGGCGCAACCTATCCCGGCTGTATCTGATGGCGCCCGACCCGGCGATCAACCTGCTGTGGCTGGACCTGATCAGCCGCCGGCTCGACGAGGTCGCCCGCAAACGGCGGTTGCCGCTGATCGTGCGGATGGACGATCCCTGGCTGGCCCAGGCCTGGCGGGCCCAGCAGTTCGGCGGGTCGGACACCCGATGGGCCGCCGACGTGGTCGGGAAGTACGAGGTGACCGCGGGCAGGCTGCTCGACGGCATTATCGCGAGCGGGCGAACGAAACGCGTATTCATTTGCGGTACTTCGCAATTGACGCTGGCTCTGTGCGCGGACCTGACACAGCGCGCCCTGGAACGCGACTTCTACACCCCGCCCGGCGCGGTCCCGTTGCCCGCGCTCACGCTGGTCGAAAAAGACGCCGGCGAGTATTTGGCGGATCACGAGTTCCACCGGCGGCAGGCCGGATTCGCCTCGGAGGGACCGGCGATCGACGCAACCGCGGAGACACCGACCGTTCCCACCATGCTGAAGCTGATCGGCGACGCCGAGCCCGCGACCAGTGCCGTGATCTTCGTCGACTCCCACGCCGCGACGACCGCCGCGAGGCTGGCGGCCCGCTTCCCCGACATGCCCATCTACGCCTCGGACCTGAACACCAGCATCAGCGACGACTCGATCCAGGTGGTGGGGCGGCTGCAGTCCTACTCGCTGGTCCTGGACACCCAGGAGGGCCAGGTACAGGACGCCTGGGAGCGCGCGGCGAGGTTGATCCACGAGCGCTACGTCTCAACGATCGACCCGGACGCGCCGCGATCCCCGGCCGCGATGCCGTGGGCCGAGCTCAACGAGTTCTACCGCGGGTCCAACCGGCGTCAGGTGCGCAACGCGCTGTGGATGGTGGAGCAGATCGCGGGGCACACCTGGAACACCTGGGGCAGCCCGCCCGCGCAGCTGTCCGGCCACGAGATGGCGGACCTGCCGCCCTTGGAACAACTCGCGCTCATGGGCTTCGACCACGATTCGGCAATGAGCATGGCCCGCGCCGAGCATGAGGATTGGTGCCGCTACTACCGCCGCAACGGCTGGAAATACGGTTCGCCGCGCGACGATTCGCGCAAGATCCACGACAAGCTGGTCGACTGGTCGGCGGTCGAAAGCAACCCGGCCCTACTCAACGCCGCCGTCCGCAGCCTGGCGGGCACGTTATGGAGCCTGCGGCAGTTGGGCTTCCGGTCGCGGCCGCTCTGGCAATCGTTCACAAGGGTCGGAACGGTGGCCGCCGAACAACGAAGCGCCCCATGGACATGGACGTCGGATTCGGGACACATCATGCGCGCCGACGCCGGCGACTGGGCCGTCCAGGGGGACGGCAAGGTGTGGTCGGTGCGCGACGACATCTTCAAGGACACCTACGAGCCCGCCGGCGAGGGGCGCTGGCGGCGAAAAGGTCGCGTCCAAGCGCGCCCCGCCTACCCGGGCGAGACCATAAACACCTTGGAGGGTCCCACAACCGCGGCGGAGGGCGACTGGGTAGTCCGCGGATCCACCGGTGAACAGTGGCCGGTTCCCGGAGACGAATTCGCCCGCCGCTATGCCGAATTCCACCCGCCGGAGGAGGCTTCCGCGGTGGACGGCGGGCACGGCTGAGTTTTGGGCTGCGCGCGCAAATGGCCACGAATTTGCGCCGTCCGATACGCCCGGACACTGATACGGTATCGGCGCATGCGTAATAGCCGCACGCGCCGATACCGCCCCTTCGTTTGCTACGCCCCTACGTAGGAGACCGCGATGCCGCTGTTCATCAGCTACTCGAGCCAGGACAGGGCGACGGTCGACGCCCTGACGACCGCGCTTCGGCGCGGCCAACAACAGGTTTGGTTCGACCAAGAACTCGGCGGCGGTGACTCCTGGTGGAACAAGATCCTCGAGCAGATCCGCTCGTGTGACGTGTTCATCGTGGCGCTGTCCAACAACTGGCTGCAGTCCAAGCCCAGTCAGGCCGAGTTGCGGTACGCCAGGGCGCTCAATCGGCCGATCCTTCCGGTTCGGATCGGCGACATCGACAGCATGCGGGTGAATCCCCTTGCCGCGTTGCAGATCATCGACTACCGCGAACCGACCGTCGACGCCGGGATTCAACTCGTGACTGCGGTACACGCGCTGCAAGGCAAGCCGGTGCCGCTGCCCGATCCGCTGCCCGAAGAGCCGCCGGTGCCGTTCGGGTACATCACCCGGTTGGGTAACACCCTCGCCGAAAAGGAGCTCAGCCCGCAGCAGCAGACCCAACTTCTGATCGAGCTGAGGCAGGGACTCGACGAGGACGGGGATGACCCCAGCGCGCGCGGCGACATCGCCCAGCTGTTGCGCATGCTGCGCCTGCGCCACGACGTCACTTACCGGACCCGCACCGAAATCGACAACGTGCTGGCCGAGATCGAGGCCAAGGGCGGTTCGCCGACGACCGCGGCCGCGGGCAAGTCGCAGGCACCGGCGGCGGCCGCAGCGCCGGCCGCCGCGACGC
>NZ_LZJJ01000125.1:0-7763 GCF_001667625.1 Mycobacterium sp. E1715 | reverse complement strand
CCTCCGCGACACCGACGACGACGAACCCGTTTGACGTAACGACCCGTTTCGCCCGGCTCCGCCGCGCTCACGATCGCTGGATTTTAGTTAGGTCGACCCGTCAAGCGAGCTAAAACTTCACGGCAAGATCCTGGCGAGCCAACCTGCGAACACCCCAGAAGTAGGTGACGAGTGGCATGGTGCACCACAAGAGGTTCAGAACCACGAACTTGACCCACATCTCGACTGGGCTTGTCATGCTTTGCAGATTGTTAGCGATCTCCACCCCGAAGTAGACCGCAGGCAGCGTGACCTCAACGATCATCCCACCCATGATGAATGACAGCTGAATGCTGGTGAAGCGCTTACCATTCCGGAAGAACTGCACCATGGCATACGCCTCGAAGAGTCCAATGAAGAAGGCGATCCACTCAAGGACGACGATGAGCGGGTCGCCGTTCAGGTACCGCGCGTCGCCTCCGAGCAAGATGGGTGACCACATGTACGTCCACAGCGCGCCATGCTGCACGCCGTTTCTGATCTGATCGAAGAACAGGAGCCACGGCAGTTCCCAGATGAATCGTGGAATCAGGGCGATGAAGACCCAGACGATCACCATCGCGCCTAAACGGTCCCACTTCGTGCGGTCACGTTGACCTGGAAGCGGAAGCCACGGGAGCGCAAGGGCCGTCGAGAAACAGCCCACGACGAAGACGACCAACGTGGTGGACGCGACGACGTGGGACACCCCAGCATGGAATTCGAGGTACCAGAAGACGATCTGGATAACGAAGAAGAACGCCAGGACGCCCAAGAGCGACTTTTGCAGTGACGAGAGTCCGCCCTCGGCCGGGTAAGCGTTCGTGTTGTCGGCGCTGATCGTCTGAGACATGAGGTGGGCTTTCGGGGCGAGGTAAGCTGAACGCGGAAAGCATGGCATACGCCATGTTTTAATCGCAAGGCTACTGACTAGGGTGCTGTGAATGAGCCAGCGCGGATCACAGACATGACTGGGCGCAGACGAACCGCCCCGCGCCGTCCGAGCACCGGGCGACAGCAGCGCGGGGACCGGACCCGCGAGTTACTCATCGACGAAACGGTTCGGTGCATTCGCGAGGAAGGCTTCTCCGCGGCTAGTGCCCGGCACATCATTGAGCGCGCCGGCGTGAGTTGGGGTGTCATTCAACATCACTTCGGGGACCGCGATGGTCTGCTAACTGCGGTGATCGAAGATGCCGTTGACCGTCTCGTCGCCTCGCTGGAGGTGTTGGCCGGTGAGCAGGTCATGGACACCCAAGACCTGGTGCGGGCAGCATGGGACGCCTTCGCCAATCCAAAGGCCATGGCGGGGTTGGAGATTCTCATCGCAACCAAGGACTTGCGTGACGGCCTTGATGAGCACCACTTGAAGCGTCTCGGCGCGGCCCTAGCGGCATTGATCACACGTTTGAATACCGGGGCCAACCGTGAACATGCCGTTGCGTTGGGCCTTCTGCTGTGGACAACACCGGTGGCGATGATGATTGCCGAGATGTTCGCCACGCCTCCGCTACGCCCAACGGATGCCCAAAAGGCGGTTGCCGATCTAATCGATGCGCATCGCTGAGCGCGGATCTGACGACGAACCCGTGTGACGCAATGAACCGCGTCGCCTTAGGCTGGCATCACCCGGCGTACGTCGGGGCCCCACAGCGGCTGCACGGCGGGCAGCGCCAGCTGCGTGGTGGTGATGACCTCGGCCAGCTCGCGCAACTGCGTGTGCACCGAATCGAGTAGCTCGGCCAGCTCCGTGCGCAGCCCGTCCTCGCCGACCTCTTCCAGCTCGGCGGGATGCGAGCGGCGCAACAGGGTGCCGATCTCGTCCACCAGCCGCTCCGGCCGCGACGATCCCGATGCACCCGGCAGGTCTTTGAGGTTGGCCCGCAGCCGCTCGACCTGGTACAGCAACGAGCGCGGGTTCTGCGCGTCGAACAGCATCAGCTCGGCCACTGCGGCGACGCTCACCTTGCCCACGGTGCGGCGTCGGTAGATCACCGAGGACTCGCACGCCACCAGCGTCGCCTCGATGATCGTCTGCTCGGCGATGGCGCCGCGGACGGCGGTCAGCGTCGCCCGCAGCAGCGCGGTCAGCCACAGGCCGCGTTCGATGCGCTTGCCGATGTCCATCATCGACCAGCCCACGTCGCGCACCATCGACTCACCGGCCACACCCGCAAGGGTCAGCATCCCGGCCAGCGTCTGCGCCTGAGCCGACGCGAGGAGCGCGTCGGCTTCGGCGAGCGAGTCCGGCGGCTCGCGACGCTGCGCCAGCGCTCGTTCCACCCCGGCCAGCACCATCCAGGTGTCGTTCGACATCTGGTCTCGCACCGCCCTGGCGGCCAGCGCCAGACCTTCCACCGACTGCACCAGGGACCCGGGGCGATCGGGGTCCACGGTCAACGACCACAGCGTCGAGGGCGCGACGGCGATCATTTCGGCTGCGTCCCTGGCACTCTCGTCGGTCCAGTCGTCGGCGCTCGTGTCGGTTCCGGTGATCAGGCCCAGTGCGGCCATCAGCACCGGCACACACGCGCTCTCCTCGGTGTGCTGCTGATGCCGGTACACGTGGAACCTGTCGCGGGCGACCAGCAGCAGCCGCGCCATGTTCTCCGCGCGCTCGCCGTAGCGGCCGATCCAGAACAGGTCGGACAGCACGCGCGGCGAGCTGACGCCCCAGGTACCGGCCGCGGACTTCGCCGGTGGCGGCGGGGACGGCAGACTCACCGCCTCGGCCCGCGCACGCTCCGTCGGGCGGACCCAGACATCCTTAGCGGCAACGGTTTCCAGCGTGTACGCGGCGGGACCGGGTGCCAGCACGTAGCCGACCCCGCCAATCATGGGGGCGTACCCGCTGCGCTGGGCGACGTTGAACAACCGGATCCCGACGCCGGCCGACGACAACACCCCGGCGTGGTCGGTGGGCGCCGACGAGAACTGTGGCAGCTCCTGGCCGATCCACTGCCACGGCATCTTCTCAATCCGGCCGGCCAGTTGTGTCAGCTGATACGACGAAAGCGTCGGCCCGACAAGGGCTTTCCCGCCGACGGTAGACTTCACCAAAAGCGACGACAGGTTCGCCAGCAGGTGCGAGCGTTCGCTGGCGATGCCGCCCCAATAGACCGGCGCGGTGTGCAGCAGCGGGGCCTCGGACAGCAGGCGCTCGGACAGCTGGGGCAGAAACCGCAGCAGCCCGGGGTTTTCCAGGATGCCGCTGCCAAACGTGTTGACCACGGTCACCGTCCCGCGGTGGCACGCCTCCACCAGACCGGCCACCCCGAGCCGGGAGTCGGCGCGCAGATCCAGCGGGTCGGCGTAATCGGCGTCCACCCGACGCAGGACGACGTCGACCCGTTTCAAGGTGCCCAGCGAGCGCATCCACAATTTGCCGTCGCGCACCACCAGGTCCGCGCTCTCCACCAACGGGAAACCCAGGAGCGTGGCCAGATACGCCTGATCGAAGGCGGTTTCGGAAAAGATACCCGGGCTGAGCACCACCACCACGGGATCCTGGGCAACGTCGGGCGCGGCATCGATCAGCGCCAGCCGCAAGGCCTGGGCGAACGGCGTCGTCGGTCGCGGTGCGATCCGCTCGTAGAGGTCGGGAACCGAGTGCGCGACGACGCGCCGGTCGGCCAGCGCGTAGCCGGCGCCGGACGGTGCCTGCGTCCAGTCGGCGTTGACCTGAAAGGCTCCGTCCGGCAGCCGGCTGACGTCACAGGCGTGCAGGAAAAGCTGGTGATGCCCGGGTATTTCGATGCCGTTGGCGGCCCGCACGTAACCCGGATGGGCGAACAGCAGCTCCGGCGGCAGCACGCCCTCGGTGAGCAGGCTGCGCGATCCGTACAGGTCGGCGAGCACGGCGTCGAGCAGGCGGGACCGCTGCACCAGACCGGCCTCCAGCAACTCCCATTCCGCGGCGGACAGCACGATCGGCAGCGTGTCGAGGATCCACGGCCGAGGCTCCAGGCCGTGCCCGCCGGGTTCGACGTCGGTGTAAGTGATGCCGTCGCTGTCGATCAGGCTGCGCACCACCGACCGCAGCCGGTCCAGCCCCGCCCGGCCGCGCTCGGCGATGGTGTCGGCCAGCTCCGCCCAGGCCGGTCGGACGTTCCCGTCCTGATCGACGAATTCGTCGTAACCGGCGGCGGGGCCGTGCCGCAGATCGAACAGCGCCTCCTGGGCGCGTGCGGCGCGATACCCGGCAAGCAGGCGGTCCGCGTCTTCGTAGCGGTCCTCGTGGCGCCCGCCAGCGGCCGCCGGGGGTGCACCGGTGCCGAATGTCATGTCCGCAAACGCCATTACTGCTGAACGGTACGCACGCGGCGCAGGTCTAGGATGCCCGGCGCGCCGATGTCGGTGAAGATGCGTGCCTGCTTTTCCCGGATGTCCGACAAGTCGAGCTTGCCGGGGGTGAAGCCGGTGGCCTCGAACCGGCGGGCGCGGCGCGCCTCGGCCTCGACGGCGTTGACGGGCGGTTCGTCGTAGGCCCGCCCGCCGGGGTGCGCGACGTGATAGGTGCACCCGCCGCGCGACGTGCCCGTCGTCAGGTCGATCAGCTCGAACTGCAGGGGGACGTCGGTGCTGATCGTCGGGTGCAGCGCGCTGGGCGGCTGCCACGCCTTGAACCGGACCCCGCCTACGTGGATGTCGGGGTTGTCGGTGGCCAGCAGCGGCACCGGGTAGCCGTTGACCGTCACCACGTAACGGTGGCGGTCCGCGCCGATGATCCGGATCTGGATGCGCTCGACCGACGAGTCGACGTAGCGGGCGGTGCCGCTGGCCGTGGCCTCCTCGCCGAGGGTGTTCCACGGTTCGATCGCCCCGCGCAACTCGATCTCGACGCCGTCGAACACCGCGGTGCCGATGCGCGGGAAGCGGAACTCGGTGAACGGGTCCAGCCAGCTGGTCTCGAACGCGATGCCGTCCGCGCGCAGGTCGGCGGCGACATCGGCGATGTCGTGAATCAGGAAGTGCGGCAACAGGTATCGCCCATGTAGGTTGGCGCCGTGGCGGATCAGCGGGGCGCGCAGCGGCTCGTCCCAGAACCACGCCACCAGCGAGCGCACCAGCAGCGATTGCACCATCGCCATGCGCAGATGCGGGGGCATCTCGAACCCGCGCAACTCCAGCAGGCCGAGCCGGCCGCGGGGGCTGTCGGGGCTGTAGAGCTTGTCGATGCAGAATTCGGCGCGGTGGGTGTTGCCGGTGATATCGGTCAGCAGGTGGCGCAACGCGCGGTCGATCACCCACGGCCGGGGGGCGTTGCCCCCGAAAGGTCCGGAGAGCCGGGTGATTTCGGCGAACGCGATCTCGAGCTCGTAGAGGGCCTCGGCGCGGCCCTCGTCGACGCGTGGTGCCTGTGAGGTGGTGCCGACGAACCGGCCGGCGAACAAATAGGACAGCGACGGGTGTCGTTGCCAGTACGTCAGCAGCGAGACCAACAGGTCCGGGCGCCGCAGCAGGGGCGAGTCCGCGGGGGTGACGCCGCCCAGCGTGATGTGGTTGCCGCCGCCGGTGCCGCCGTGGGTGCCGTCGACGTCGAACGACTCGGTGGACAGCCGGGCCAATCGCGCTTGCTCGTAGAGGGTTTCGAGCTGCTGGCTCTGTTCGGCGAAGCTGGCGGTGGGCGCGACGTTGACCTCGATGACGCCGGGGTCCGGGGTGATCGTGGTCGACCTCAGCCGGGGGTCCGGCGGGGGATCGTAGCCCTCGATCACGACCGGGCAGTCAGCCTTGGCCGCGGCGGCCTCGACGCGGGCGATGAGGTCGACGAAGTGTTCCAGTGCCTCGGTGGGCGGCATGAAGAGGTAGAGCAGCCCGTCGCGCACCTCGGCGACCATCGCGGTGGGCGGGGCGGTGTCGGAGTCGTCCACCACCGCCTGGTCCGATTCCGTCGTCAGCGCATCGCCGGCGGCGTGGGGATCGGCGTCGAACGACGGGCGCGGCGGTCGCCAGCTGATCGCGTCCAGGGGCAGGCGCAGACCCGCCGGAGAATCGCCGTGCAGCAGCACGATTCGGCCCCGGCGCAGCCGCCAGTCCGCGCTGGCCCACCCGGCGCCGTCGTCGCGGCGGTGCAGCGGCAGCACGAAAGCCGCCGGGGCCGTTACGGATTCGTCGAGGCGGGCCAGCAGCGCCGCGCGACCGGCGGGGGTGTCCTCCTCGAGGTCGTCGGCCGGGTCCACCGGGTCGCCCTCCGGTTGCCGGACCTTATCCGCCAGCCGGTGCAGCGGGTCCTCGTAGGCGGGCCGCACCTGCGAAAGTGGCAGCCCCAGCCCGTTGGCGAGGCCGGCGAGCACTTGGCGGGCGGCCTCACCGTCGACTGCTTCCGGCCGGTCCCCCCACGGGTCGGCCAACAGCGCGCCGTCGTTCCACAGCGGCCGCCCGTCGGTGCGCCAGTAGAGCGCAATCTGCCAGCGCGGCAACGGTTCGCCCGGATACCAACGGCCCTGCCCGCGCTGGATCAACCCGTTCGGCGCCCACACCTCCTTGAGGCGCGCGGCCAGGTCGGAGGCGCGCTGCCGCTTGTGCGGCCCGTCGGCGGCGGTGGTCCACTCCTTGGCGACCTGATTGTCCACCGAGACGAAGGTCGGCTCACCGCCGATGGTCAGCCGCACGTCGGCGGCGGCCAGCCGTTCGTCCACGCGCCGGCCGACGTCGCAGATCGTCTGCCACGCCTCGTCGGTGTAGGGCAGCGTGACGCGGGGGTCCTCGTGGATGCGGGTGACGGTGTTGGAGAACTCCAGCACCGATTCGCAGGGCTCGGTGCCGCCGCTGATGGGTGCCGCGGACGCCGGGTGCGGCGTGGCGGCCAGCGGGATGTGGCCCTCGCCGGCGAACAGCCCCGACGTCGGGTCCAGCCCGATCCAGCCCGCACCCGGGATGTACACCTCGGTCCAGGCGTGCAGGTCGGTGAAGTCGGCGGCGGGGCCCGACGGCCCGTCGAGCGCCTCCACGTCCGAGGCGAGCTGCACCAGATATCCCGACACGAAGCGGGCGGCCAGGCCGAGCTGGCGCAGGATCGACACCAGCAGCCACGCGGAGTCGCGGCACGAGCCCACCCCGGTGCGCAGCGTGTAATCCGGTGTCTGGACACCGGGTTCCATCCGCAGGCTGTAGGCGACGTCGGCGTTGACCGCGTGGTTGAGCGCGACCAGCAAGTCGATGGTGCGCGTGCCCTCGTCCACCGAGAAGTTCTCCACCCACGCCCGCGTGAGCTCACCCGGCCCCGATCCCTCGCCCGCTTCGTCGACGGGGCGCAGGTAGGGCTCCAGGTCGTCGGCCAGATCCTTGGGATAGGTCAGCCCGGCCCGTCCGGTGGAGGGGGCCCAGGTCTCGGCCCAGTCCTCGATGAAGAAGTCGAACGGGTTGATCACCTTGAGGTCGGCGATGAGTCCCACCGTGATGGTCAGCCGGCGCATCGGATTCGGAAAAACAAGCCGCGCAAGGAAATTGCCTACCACGTCCTGCTGCCAGTTGATGAAGTGCTCTTCCGGCTCGATGCGCAGCGAGTAGGCCTCGAGGGGCGTGCGGCAATGGGGCGCCGGTCGCAGCCGAACGACGTGCGGGAACACCCGGACCGGCCGGTCAAAGGTGTAGCTGGTGCGGTGCTCCAGCGCGACTTTGATGCTCATAACAAGGTGATTGCATCACAAGCGCCACAAGGCCGCAGCGCACCACAGCCGCGGCTAACAGCGCCGTAACTTCTGGCGTGGCTTTGAGGTCAGACCTGCTGCGGCCCGGGCGGC
>NZ_LZJJ01000124.1:0-30081 GCF_001667625.1 Mycobacterium sp. E1715 | reverse complement strand
GATCTCGGCGTTTTCCCGGCACCACGCGAACGCCGCGCGCAGGTTGTCCATCTCGATGGCGGCCTGCTCGATGCGGCTCTGATGAGCGGTGCGCCCCGGCACGTCGAGCTCTGCTGCCAGCGCAACGTAGTGGTCGCGGTGGCGACCGCGCACGGCGTCGGCCTCACCGGACTCGCCGAGCTTCTCCAGGGCGTACTGGCGAATCGTCTCCAGCATTCGGTAACGCGCGCCGCAGTGCGTATCCTCGGCCACCACGAGGGACTTTTCGATCAACAGTGTGAGCTGGTCGAGTGTCTGATACCGCTCGACGTCACTTTCGCCGCAAACCTCCTGGGCCGCATCGAGCAGGCCGCCATCGAGATGGACAACCTGCGCGCGGCGTTCGCGTGGTGCCGGGAAAACGCCGAGATCTCGCAGGCGTTGCGGCTAGCCTCGGTCTTACAACCGCTTTGGACCACTCGCGGCCGTTTGCGGGAGGGCACAGCCTGGTTCGACGTGGCGCTGGCGGACGCCGCCGCGCACGACGTGGAGGTGCCGCTCCCCGTCCGCGCCCGCGCGCTCGCGGACAAAGCGATACTCGAGGGCGCGCAGACCATCCACGACAACATGGACATGGCGTTGGAAGCTCTGGCGCTCGCCCGTGAGATCGACGACCCGGCGTTGGTGGTTCGCGCGCTTGCAGGTTGCGGAATCATCGCCGCCTACGATGCGGCCGTTGCCGGCTCGTACTTCGACGAAGCGCTCGGCCTCGCTCGCACCGTGGGAGATGACTGGAGTTTGAACCAGATCCTCGCGTTCCAGGCCTTCGCGGCCGTCACGGGCAAGGGGGATCCGGTCGCGGCACGCGCGGCCGGTGAAGAAGGCCGTGACATCGCTGACGCGATCGGCGACGGCTACGCCTCTCGCGGGTGCCGGTGGTGTATCGGTTTGGCGCAGTGGTGGGAGGGAGATCTGGTGGGCGCCATTGCACAATTCCGGGCGCTGGTTGCCGAGTCGGACACGGCCCACGACGAAACGTGGAAGATGGCCAGCCTCGTCAGCCTGGGCCACATGCTCGCCTACACCGGTGACACGAGCGCGGCGCGGGTGGCCGCGAATGCAGCCGTTGAAGCCGCCACAGACCTCGGACCCTTCAACCAGGGCTACGCGTACGCCGCGCTGGCCGTCGCGATGGTCGCCGCGGGGGATGTGGACGCATCGGCCCGCGCCGGCGAGGCGGCATGGCAGCGGCTGAAGGTCCAGCCTGAACTCGCTGTCGTCAACGTCATTCCGCTGGCGGAAATCTCGCTCGCACAGGGGGATCTGACATCGGCGCGCCGCTGCGCCGACGACGCCATTGCCGTCGCCCCGGGGGTTCATCGGGTGCTCGCCCTGGTGAAGCGTGCGCGGGTCGCGATCGCCCAACGAGACTGGGAGCAAGCGGAACGCGACGCCCACGGCGCGCTTGCCGGAGCGGTCGACCACAAGGCGTACTTCGTCCTTCCTGACGTCATGGAATGCCTGGCCACCCTCGCGGCGGGCGCAGGCGCGAACCGAGAAGCCGCGCGGCTGTTGGGAGCGGCAACCTCAGAACGAGAACGAACCGGGCATGTGCGATTCAAGATTCACGACGCCGCACATGACGCCGCCGTCGCGGCCCTGCGCGACGCGTTGGGAGACGACGAATTCCACCGGGCTCGGGCCGAAGGAGAGGCCCTGTCCACGGAGGAAGCGATCGCCTATGCGCGGCGCGGCCGCGGTGAACGCAAGCGACCCGCAACGGGCTGGGCGTCACTGACCCCCGCGGAAATCAACGTGGTCAGGCTGGTCAGCGAGGGACTGCAGAACAAGGACATCGCCGCACGGCTTTTCGTCTCGGCGCGCACCGTGCAGGCACATCTCAGCCATGTCTATTCCAAGCTCGGCATCAGCTCGAGAGTCCAGCTGGCACAGGAGGCTTCGCGGCACGCCTAGTCAGTCCTTGTCGCCGGAGTGCATCTTCAACGCGGCGTCCACGTTGGCCTTCTTGTCCTCCCCCGCCCCTTTGGCCGCGGCCTTCCTGCGCTTGGCGACGACGGCGTCGACGGCGCCGTTCAGCGCGGAACCCAGCGGGAACCCGAGATAGTGGGTGAGGAAGACGGCCATCTCCTTCAACTCGGTTTCGGTGAGCTCCCCGTTGAGCAGCGCGGCGTTGATCTGAATCTCGGCCAGGTCGCGGTTTCCGACAGCGGTCACGGCGGTCAATGTCATGATGCGCTTGTCGCGCATCGACAATCCGGGTCGCGTCCAGATGCTGCCGAACAGGTGGTCGACGGTCAGGTCAAAATACGCGTCGCCCTCGATGTTGGGCATTTCCCAGCCGTAAACCTCGTTCATCTTCTCGAGGCCCTTGCGGCGAAGTTCGTCCATCACGCCTCTTTCTCTGTTTGTGGCAGCCCGAGGCCAGCCGCCAGCCCCTCGTACGCCAGCCTGGCCAGGGGCAGGTCGACCGACAGCGCCTCGCCCAACGCCAATGCCAGGCTCAGGTCCTTTTCCCCCAGACCACGGGTGTGCATGAACGGCTGATACAGAAAGTGTTCCGGCCGAAGGTCATTCATGTCGTCGCGGACCATGATCGCGCCCGGCCCGCCGGTGAGGGCATCGGTGTGCCGCACCACTCGGCCCAGCGCCTGCAGATCCAGGCCCGCGGCCTCGGCCAGGTTCATGGCCTCACACGCCGCGACGTACGACGTGAACGTCAACATGTTGCGGGCCAGCTTCATTCGCGTCCCCGCGCCCGGCTCGCCGGCGTGGATGACGACCGTCGCCCAGTGCTTGAACGCCGGCTTGATCCGCTCGTACACCTCGCGATCGGCCCCGACCATCGTGGCCAGCTCGCCTTTCGCGGCGGCGGCCGTACCGCCGCTGACGGGTGCGTCCACGACGTGAATGCCCTGCGGTCTGAGTTCGGCCGCCAGTTCCGCGGCCGTGGTGTCGCTGATGGTCGAGTGGATCGCGATTACCGTGCCAGGCTTGGCGTGGGCGGCCAGCTGGGCGACGACCTCACGTACCTGGTCGTCGTTGAGCACGGTGACGTGGACGATGTCGGCGGACGCGACGTCGGCGACACTGTCGGCCAGGCCGGCGCCCTTCTCCGCCAGCGGTGTCATCGCATCCGTCCGGATGTCGTAAACCGTCACCCCGCCCGGCCACTCGGTCATCTTTGTGGCCATCGGGGCGCCCATGTTGCCCAGACCGATGTAACCCAGCCTGTAGTGATCACTCATGACCGGATGATCTGCCCGCCGTCGACGTTGAAGATCTGCCCCGTGATCCACGATGCCTCGTCGGACAGCAGAAAGAGGCACATCCCGACCAGATCCTCGGGAGTTCCCATGCGTGACAGGGGAAGACCCTTGACGATGTCGGCGACCATCTCCTGCGGGGTGGTCGTCCGATTCGCCTCGGTGTCGATGGGGCCGGGCGCAATCGCGTTGATCCGGATGTTCTGGCCGCCCAGCTCGCGGGAGAGCTGTTGCGTCAGACCGTTCACCCCGGCCTTGGCCAGGCCGTAGTAGTTCGAGTACAACCACGCCGCCGTGGACGACTGGTTCACGATCGCCCCACCGCCGCGCTTGGCCATCTTCTTGTAGACGGCGCGCGTGCACCACAA
This sequence comes from Mycobacterium sp. E1715, assembly GCF_001667625.1. Taxonomy (NCBI): domain Bacteria; kingdom Bacillati; phylum Actinomycetota; class Actinomycetes; order Mycobacteriales; family Mycobacteriaceae; genus Mycobacterium; species Mycobacterium sp. E1715. The sequence continues at coordinate 26,450 of NZ_LZJJ01000124.1, read as the reverse complement.
CGCGCCGTCGAGGTTGACGCTCATGAACTTCTTGTAGTACTCGGGGTCGATGGTGAGCAGGAAGTCCAGCTTCATGCCGCCGAAGATCGCCGCGTTGTTGACCAGGTAGTCGATGCCCCCGAATTCCGCCAGCGTGCGATCCGCCATCGCCTTGGCCGACGCCGGGTCGGACACGTCGACCGGGATGCTGATCGCCGTGCCGCCGTCGGCGGAGATCTGCTTGGCCACCCCCTCGGCCGCCTCCGCATTGATGTCGGCGACTACCACCGCCGCGCCCTCGCGCGCGAGCGCCTCGGCGTAGGCCTGGCCGATGCCGCCGCCGGACCCGGTGACGATGCCGACCTTGTTCTCAAACCGCATGCTGTCTAGCTCCTCTGGTCAGATCGCCGTCGCGATGGTCTTCAGTTCCAGGTATTCCTCGAAACCGGCCAGACCCATCTCGCGACCGTTTCCGGACTGCTTGTAGCCGCCGAAGGGCGCGTCGGCCGAGTACCACACCCCGCCATTGACATTGATGGTGCCCGCGCGGACCCGCGCGGCGACCCGCGCCGCCCTATCCGGGTCGGCGCCGAATACGGTGCCCGACAACCCATATGGCGAATCGTTGGCAATGCGGACGGCGTCGTCGTCGCCGTCGTGTGGAATCACCGTCAGGACGGGCCCGAAGATCTCCTCGCGTGCGCAGCGCGCGTCGTTGCCCAGTCCCGCGATCACCGTGGGCTCGATGAAGAAGCCGACTTCGCGGTCGGCCGGCCGGCCGCCACCGCAGGCGAACGTCCCGCCCTCGGCGATGGCCGAGTCGAGGTAGCCCTGGATCCGGTCCCGCTGGCGCGCCGAAATCACTGGACCGCAGATGGTTCCGGGATCGGTGGGGTCACCCGCCTTGATGCCACCCATTGTGGCGGCCGCGATGGCGACGGCCTCGTCATACTTCGCACGCGGCACCACCAACCGGGTGGTGATCGCGCACCCCTGCCCGGCGTGCATGCACACCGAGAATCCGGCCATCCCCACCGCGCCACTCAAGTCGGCGTCGTCGAGGACGATGAACGCCGACTTGCCGCCCAGCTCGAGGAACACCTTCTTGATGGTCGCGGCGCCGTCGGCCATCACGCTGCGGCCCGTGGCGGTCGACCCGGTGAACGAAACCATGTCCACCCGAGGGTCTTTGGCCAGCAGCGCACCAACGCCGTGGTCGCTGGACGTCACGATGTTGATCACACCGGGTGGAAAGTCGGTGTGGTCGGCGATGAGTTCCCCGAGCACGGCGGCACACCAAGGGGTGTCGGGCGCCGGCTTCAGGACGACGGTATTACCGGCGGCCAGCGCGGGCCCGATCTTGGCGAGGTTGATCTGATGGGGAAAATTCCACGGGGTGATGGCTCCGACGACGCCGACAGCCTCACGGGCGATGGTGCGGCGGGTGGGGATACCCATCGGCGACGCATCGCCGAGATCCTGGTTGTACTCGTAGGATTCGGCGGTGTCGGCCGCGAACGCGAGATCGTTGACCGGACCCTCCAGCTGGGCGATGCTCGTGAGCATTCGCGGCGCGCCGACCTCGGCAATGGTCAGGTCGCGCAGCTCTTCGAGGTGCTGCTGCATCGCCGCGCGCAGCTGCCGCACGCACCGCACCCTCAGTTCGGTGTCGCGCGACCAGTCCGTCTCGTCAAAGGCGCGCCGAGCGGCGTCGATGGCACGGGCCATGTCGTCGGCGTCGGCGTCGGCCGCCGCCCCCAGGACTTCCTCGGTCGCCGGATTGATCGTCGGGAAAGTGCCGGCGCTGCCGGGCGACATCTTGCCGTCGATGAAAAGTGTGCTCACGCCGTCGGCCAGCAAGGCCATCTCCCGCTCCCGTCTGTGCGGCAATCGCGCATGCGAACCAAGTGGACAGTTGTCCGATATCGTCCGATCGAACCATAGCTGCCGCGCCATCCACGGTGCAAGGGCCGATCTCGATGCCGGCGGTTGCCGGGCGAAAAATGCCACATTAACGGGCATCTTTGCCGATCAGGCTTGCTTCCGGTCTCGTCCGTCCGATAGCTTGGACATGTGTCCAGCGATGCACTGGTGACGATCACGTCTCAGGCCGAACACCAGAGCGGTCCGCCGGCGCGCAACCGCCGCCAAGAGGAGACGTTCCGCAAGGTGCTGGCGGCCGGCATCGAGACGCTGCGGGAGAAGTCGTACGCGGACCTCACGGTCCGCGCGGTCGCGGCTCGCGCCAAGGTCGCCCCCGCCACCGCCTACACGTACTTCTCTTCGAAGAACCACCTGATCGCCGAGGTCTACCTCGACCTGGTGCGGCAGGTCCCCTATTTCACCGACGTCAACGAACCGATGCCCAACCGGGTCGAGCAGGTGTTGCGCCACCTGGCCCTGGTGGTCGCCGACGAACCCGAGGTCAGCGCCGCATGCACGACTGCGTTGCTCAGCGGGGGCGCAGAGCCCGCGGTGGCCGCCGCGCGCGACCGGATCGGCGCGGAGATCCACCGCAGAATCACGTCCGCCATGGGCCCCGACGCCGATCCCACCGCCGTTTCCGCGCTGGAGATGTCGTTCTTCGGGGCGCTGGTGCAGGCCGGCAGCGGCGAATTCACCTACCGCGAGATCGCCGACCGGCTGGCCTACGTGGTGCGGCTGATTCTCACCGGCGCCGGAGAGACGAGCCAGGAGACGAGCACCGAATGACCGTTCATGTTGGCGACCACGAGCTGGTCCTCGATCCCTACGACTACGACTTCCACGAAGATCCGTATCCGTACTACAAGCGGCTGCGCGACGAGGCGCCGCTGTATCGCAACGACGAGCTGAAGTTCTGGGCGCTGTCGCGGCACCAAGATGTGCTGCAGGGGTTCCGCAACAGCACCACGCTGTCCAACAAGTACGGCGTCTCGCTGGATCCGGCGTCGCGCGGCCCGCACGCGTCCAAGACGATGTCCTTTCTGGCGATGGACGACCCCGCGCATCTGCGGCTGCGGACGCTCGTTTCGAAAGGGTTCACCCCCAGGCGGATTCGGGAGCTGGAGCCGAGTGTCACCGAGATCGCGACCCGACACCTGGACACCATGCTGGAAAAGGCCAGGTCTTCAGCGGACGGCACGGTCGACTACGTCGACGAGTTCGCCGGAAAGCTGCCCATGGACGTCATCTCCGAGTTGATGGGCGTTCCCGAGCCGGATCGAATTCAGGTCCGGGCGTGGGCCGACGGCGTGATGCACCGCGACGAGGGTGTCACCGACGTGCCGCCGGAGGCGGTCGAGGCCTCCATCAACCTGATCGTCTACTACCAGGGCATGGTGGCCAAGCGGCGCAAGAAATTGACGAACGACCTGACCTCGGCGCTGCTGGAGGCCGAGATCGACGGCGACCGCCTCACCGACGACGAAGTGCTCGGCTTCATGTTCTTGATGGTGATCGCCGGAAATGAGACCACCACCAAACTGCTTGCGAATGCGGCCTTTTGGGGGCACAAGAACCCGGATCAACTGACTCCGGTCTATGCCGACCCTGCACTGGTGCCGCAGTGGGTCGAGGAGACCCTGCGCTACGACACCTCCAGCCAGATCCTGGCCCGCACCGTGTCCGGGGAGCTCACCCTCTACGACACCACCATCCCCGAGGGCGACGTCCTGCTGCTGTTGCCCGGTTCGGGCCACCGCGACGAGCGGGTGTTCGACAACCCCGACGACTATCTGATCGGGCGCGAAATCGGGCCGAAACTCTTGAGTTTCGGCAGTGGCGCACATTTCTGCCTGGGCGCGCATCTGGCGCGGATGGAAGCCCGGGTCGCGCTCACCGAGTTGTTCAAGCGAATCCGCGGATATGAGGTGGACGAGGCCAACGCCGTCCGCGTCCACTCCAGCAACGTCCGCGGATTCGCTCACCTACCGATGACCGTGGAGGTCCGCTGAATGCCCCGCTTCGACCCCCTGCCCGAACGACGGCCGGCGATCGTGGCCGGCGCCTCGTCCGGTATCGGAGAGGCCACCGCCATCGAGCTCGCGGCGCATGGCTTTCCGGTCGCCCTCGGTGCCCGGCGCGTAGAGAAACTCAACGACATCGTCGGCAAGATCAACGCCGAAGGCGGCGAGGCGGTCGGATTCCATCTGGACGTCACGGACCCCAACTCAGTGAAATCCTTTGTCGCACAGTCTGTCGACGCGCTCGGGCCTATCGAGGTGCTGGTGGCCGGCGCGGGCGACACCTACTTCGGCAAGCTCGCCGAGATCGCAGGCGACGAATTCGAGTCACAGCTGCAGATCCATCTGGTCGGCGCGTTCCGGTTGACCTCCACCGTCCTTCCGGGCATGTTGGAGCGGCAGCGCGGCGACTTGATCTTCGTCGGCTCCGACGTCGCCCTGCGCCAGCGGCCGCACATGGGCGCCTATGGGGCCGCCAAGGCCGCGCTCGTCGCCATGGTCACCAACTTCCAGATGGAGCTCGAGGGCACCGGCGTGCGGGCTTCGATCGTGCACCCCGGACCGACGAAGACGTCGATGGGCTGGAGCCTGCCGGCCGAGAAGATCGGCCCCGCCCTGGAGGACTGGGCCAAGTGGGGCCAGGCCCGTCACGACTACTTCCTGCGGGCGGCGGACCTGGCGCGCGCCATCACGTTTGTCGCCGAGACCCCGCGCGGTGGCTTCATCGCCAACATGGAGCTTCAGCCCGAAGCCCCGTTGGCCGACAAGAAGGATCGCCAGAAGCTCGCACTGGGCGAAGAAGGGATGCCAGGACATGGCTGATGCAACTACGGCGAACACCGCTATCGTGCCCCGCGTTTCCGGCGGCGAGGAAGAGCACGGTCACCTCGAGGAATTCCGCACGGACCCAATCGGTTTGATGAAGCGGGTGCGGGAAGAGTGCGGCGACGTCGGCTGGTTCCAGCTGGTCGATAAGCACGTCATCCTGCTTTCCGGTGCCGGCGCCAACGAGTTCTTCTTCCGCTCGGCCGACGAGGATCTGGACCAGGCCGAGGCGTACCCGTTCATGACGCCGATCTTCGGCAAGGGCGTCGTGTTCGATGCCAGCCCCGAGCGGCGCAAGGAAATGCTGCACAACTCGGCGCTGCGCGGCGAGCAGATGAAGGGCCACGCCGCCACCATCGAGGGCGAGGTCAAGAAGATGATCGCCGGCTGGGGCGAGCACGGCGAGATCGAGCTGCTCGACTTCTTCGCGGAGCTGACCATCTACACCTCGACCGCCTGCCTGATCGGGCTGAAGTTCCGCGAGCAGCTCGACCACCGGTTCGCGGAGTACTACCACATGCTGGAGCGCGGTACCGACCCCCTGTGTTACGTCGATCCGTACCTGCCGATCGAAAGTTTCAAGCTCCGCGACGAGGCGCGCGTCAAGCTCGTCGCCCTGGTGCAGGAGATCATGGATCAGCGGCTGGCCAATCCGCCGAAGGACAAGTCCGACCGCGACATGCTCGACGTGCTGGTCTCGATCAGGGACGAGGAGGGCAAACCGCGCTTCTCGGCCGACGAGGTGACCGGGATGTTCATCTCGTTGATGTTCGCGGGGCACCACACCAGTTCCGGAACTTCCGCGTGGACGCTGATCGAGCTGATCCGCCACCCCGAGGTCTACGCCGAGGTGCTGGCCGAGCTCGAGGAGCTGTACGCCGACGGGCAAGAGGTGAGTTTCCATGCACTGCGGTCGATTCCGAAACTGGACAACGTGGTCAAGGAGACCCTGCGGCTGCACCCGCCACTGATCATCCTGATGCGCGTGGCGCAGGGCGAGTTCGAGGTGCAGGGCTTCCCGATTCACAAGGGGGACTTCGTCGCGGCGTCCCCCGCGATTTCGAATCGGATTCCCGAGGACTTCCCCGACCCGGACGCGTTCAACCCCGACCGCTACAACAAGCCCGAGCAGGCCGACATCGTCAACCGTTGGACCTGGATTCCGTTCGGCGCCGGCCGGCATCGCTGTGTGGGCGCCGCTTTCGCCCAGATGCAGATCAAAGCGATCTTCTCGGTTCTCCTTCGCGAGTACGAGTTCGAAATGGCACAGCCGGCCGACAGCTATCACAATGACCACTCCAAGATGGTCGTCCAGCTCGCCCGCCCGGCGAAGGTGCGCTACCGCAAGCGGAAAGCCTGACCACTCATGGGTTTTCGAATCGAAGCGGATCTGGATCTCTGCCAGGGGCATGCCATGTGCGAACTGGAGGCACCGGACTACTTCCGGGTGCCCAAACGGGGCAAGGTCGAGATCCTTGATCCCGAACCGCCCGAGGACGCCCGCGACGAAGTCGAACGCGCGGTCGAGATGTGCCCAACGCATGCACTGTTCATCAAAGAAGACAAAGGAGACTGACGATGGCGTCACGTGAGGAACTCGAGACATGGGTCGATCGCTGGCTACAGGCCAACAAGGACTGCGAGAAGGCCGGTGACTGGCGGCCGTTGGCCGACTTCTACGCCCAGGACGCCACGTACGGCTGGAACATCGGCCCCAAGGAAGACGTGATGTGCGTCGGCGTCGACGAGATCCGCGACATCGCCCTCGGTCTCGAGATGGAAGGCCTGGAGAACTGGGTGTACGAGTACCAGAAGGTCCTCATCGACGAGAAGCAGGGCGAGATCGTCGGCTTCTGGAAGCAGATCGTCAACAAGTCGGACGGCACCCAGGACGAGATCTACGGCATCGGCGGCAGCTGGTTTCGCCTCAACGCCGACAATCTCATCGAGTGGCAGCGAGACTTCTTCGACTTCGGCCACGTCGCGAAGATGTTCGCGACCCTGATCGAGTCGGGCGACCTCAGCACCGGCATGCAGAAGCGGATCGAGCGCAGCATCGCCGGCGAGAAGCTGCCGGGCTACTACCCGCTCGGCCAGGCGCCGGTTCCGATCTGGTGACCGCGGACCGAGGACGGACCAACCAAGCATTTGATTTGTTGCACGCGCTATGCTGACGCGACAAGGGTGCTGTGGCGCCCGTCACCAAGCTGTCCGGCACAACGGGCCGGACAGCGCTGATCGATTCAAAGGCGAAATGGGGTCAGGACCATCGTGAAGACAAAAGGCGCACTGATCTGGGAGTTCAACCAGCCCTGGTCCATCGAGGAAATCGAGATCGGCGACCCGCAAGCGCACGAGGTCAAGATCCAGATGGAAGCGGCCGGCATGTGCCACTCCGATCACCACCTCGTCACCGGCGGAATCCCGATGGCCGGCTTCCCGGTGCTGGGCGGGCATGAGGGTGCCGGCATCGTCACCGAGGTCGGCCCAGGCGTCGAAGACATCGCCCCGGGTGACCACGTGGTGCTGTCGTTCATCCCGTCCTGCGGGCAATGCGCGACCTGCCAGGCCGGCATGCGCAACCTGTGCGACCTGGGAGCCGGCCTGCTCGGCGGTGCCGCGGTCTCCGACGGCACGTTCCGCATCCAAGCGCGTGGCCAGAACGTCTTCCCCATGACGCTGCTGGGCACCTTCTCGCCGTACATGGTGGTGCACCGCAGCTCCGTGGTGAAGATCGACCCGTCCGTACCGTTCGAGGTGGCCGCGCTGGTCGGCTGCGGCGTCACCACCGGTTACGGCTCGGCGGTCCGCACCGCCGACATCCGGCCGGGCCAGGACGTCGCCATCGTGGGCGTCGGCGGGGTCGGCATGGCCGCGCTGCAGGGCGCCGTGAACGCCGGTGCGCGCTACATCTTCGCGATCGACCCGGTCGAATGGAAGCGCGATCAGGCGCTGAAATTCGGCGCCACGCATGTCTATCCCGACATCAACGCCGCGCTGATGGGCATCATGGAGGTCACTTACGGCCTGATGGCCCACAAGGTCGTTGTCACGGTCGGCGAACTGCACGGTGCCGACATCGACAACTACCTCAACATCACCCAGAAGGGCGGCACCTGCGTGCTGACCGCCATCGGCAGCCTGCTGGACACCAACGTCAACCTGAACCTGGCCATGCTCACCCTGATGCAGAAGAACCTGCAGGGCACCATCTTCGGTGGCGGCAACCCGCAGTACGACATCCCGCAGCTGCTGTCGATGTACCAGGCCGGCAAGCTGAACCTGGACGACATGGTGACCACCCAGTACCGCCTCGAGCAGATCAACGAGGGCTACCAGGACATGCTGGACGGCAAGAACATTCGCGGCGTCATCCGGTACACGGACGCCGACCGGTAACTCCCAGCCGCTGAGTCGCAAGTGACCGGGTTCGGTCACCTGATGGCGCCGGGCCGAATCGGCGCCATGACGGTGCGCAACCGCGTCGTCATGTCTCCGATGGAGACCATGTACGGCACTCCCGATGGGCTGCCGTCGGAGCGCACCCGCGACTACTTCGCCGCCCGCGCCAAGGGCGGCGTCGGCCTGATCACGCTGGGCGCCACCGGGATCGACCACCACCACCCCGAGACGCCCGGCGGACTGCACCTGGCCACCGACGAGGCCGTCGACGCACATCGGGCCCTGGTGGAGGTCGTGCACCAACACGGCGCCAAGATCCAGCCCCAGATCGTGCACGCCGGTCCCGACGGCCTGGGACCCGAGATCTTCGGGGTCACGTCGTTGGGACCGTCGGTGATTCCGTCCTACCTCACCGGGCGCCCGTCGGCCGAGATCAGCAAGCAACAGCTGTGCGCCGTACTCGATCTGTTCAAGGCCGCGGCTCGGCGGGCCGTCGAGGCCGGCTACGACGGCATCGAGCTGCACGCCGCGCACGGCTACATGCTGCTGGGCTCCTTCCTTGCCCCGCAACGCAATCGGCGCACCGACGACTATCGTGGCGATTCGGCGCGCGGTCGGGCGCGGGTTGTGCTGGAGGCGCTGGCCGCGATCCGCTCCGAGATCGGTACCGCCCTGCCGATCACGTTGCGCGTCTCCGGCTACGAACGGGTCGCGGGTGGGCGGCCCATCTTCGAGACGGCGCAATTGGCACCGGAGTTCGTGACGGCCGGTGTGGACGCGTTCCACGTGAGCGGCGGTGTCATCGATCGTTTGGTGACCGGAATGGTCAACGGCGCCGACGACGGGGACGAGCTGAACGTCGGGGCCGCGGCCGCCGTCAAGCAGGTGGTCGACGTGCCGGTGATCGCCGTCGGCCGCATCCACGACCCGGCCCGCGCCGAACGGATCCTGGCCGACGGGCGCGCCGATTTCATCGCCATGGGGCGTCCCCTGTTGGCCGATCCCGACCTGCCGCGCAAGGTGCGCGACGGGCAGGCACACCGGGTCCGCAGGTGCATCTCGTGCGAAAACTGCATCGACGCAATGGAACAGCGTTTCTCGGTCGACTGTGCCGTCAATCCGCGTACCGGCAAAGAACGTGAATTGGCCGCGGCTCCGGTGGCGCGCGCCAAGCGCGTGGTGGTGGTCGGCGGCGGGCCGGCCGGGCTGGAGGCCGCGCGGGTCGCCGCCCAACGCGGTCACCGCGTCACGCTTTTCGAACGCGGCGCCGCGCTGGGCGGGGCGCTGCGCTGGGCGTCGGTCCTGCATCCGGAGAACCAGCCGTTCCTGCGCTACCTGCGCGACGAGATCGACCTCAGCGGCGCGGAAGTCCGCTTGGGCCGGGCGGTTTCGACTCAGGACGTCGTCGACACCGACCCGGACGCGGTGGTCGTGGCCACCGGGGGCCGGGTGGCCGTGCCGGCGATCCCGGGGTCCGACCTGCCGCACGTGTATAGCGGACCCGGATTGCGCGAATTGCTCGGCGGCCAAGCCCGATCGGGCGCACCGACCTGGCAGCGGCTGGGGGCTGCCGCGCTCGGCGGCTGGCGGCAACGGCTCCTGCGGCCCGGCGCGGTTCGGCTGGCCAGTCGCGCCTGGATGCCGTTCGGGCGCCGGGTCGTCATCGTCGGCGGTGACCTGGTCGCCCTGGAGCTGGCCGAATTCCTGGCGAGCCGGGGCCGGTTGGTGTCGATGCTCGAATCCGGCAGGAACATCGCCCCGGAAGTGGGCAACAAACGCAGGACTGAGCACATGGATCGCCTCGACCGGCTCGGCGTCACCGTGCATGTCCGGGCGACCGTGGAACGGATCGCCGGCGACGCGGTGCTGTTCACGCCCGCGGGGGGCACCAGCCGGCGGTTGCAGGCCGACAGCGTCGTGCTGGCCGGAACGGTCGAACCCGACACCACTTTGTTCGACGCGCTGGTCGCCGCCCTGCCCGGCGCCCAGGTGCAGGCTGCCGGTGACTGCACCGGGCTGGGACTGATCCGCAAGGCAACCGAGGAAGGCGCACGCGCGGCGTGCGCAATCTAGTGATAGGAGAGATGATCATGACCCAAACCGCTCAATCCCCCGCGCTAGCCGCGTCGCAGTCGTCGTGGCGCTGCGCGCAAGGCAAAGACCGGGACGGCTGGCTAGCGCTGATGACCGACGACGTCGTCATCGAGGATCCGATCGGCAAGTCCGTCACCAACCCCGATGGCACCGGCGTGCGCGGCAAGGCCGCCGTCGGCGAGTTCTTCGACAACAACATCGCCAAGAATCAGCTGACCATCACGTGCGAAGAGACTTTCCCGTCCAGCTCTCCCGATGAGATCGCTCATATCCTGGTGCTACAGAGCAAGTTTGAGGGCGGTCTCACCAGCAGGGTCCGCGGCGTGTTCACCTATAAGGTCAACGAGGCGGGGCTGATCACCAACATGCGCGGGTACTGGAACCTCGATGTCATGGAGTTCGGCCAGGAGGGATGATGCCACCGCGTGGTCAGCGGCGCCTGAAGATCAGGTGCGTGACGCCGCTGGGACTGCTCACCGACTCCACCGTGAATCGCTGCTGGAAGTCCTCAAGCCCCTCCCACAACGACTCCCCCCGCCCCAAGATGATGGGCACCAGCACAACGTGAAGGTGGTCGACGAGGTCCGCGGCGATGAATTCGCGGACGGTCGAAGGTCCCCCACCGAGGCGGATATCCAGATCCCCCGCCGCGTTACGGGCCAGCTGGATAGCTTGCTCCGGACCGGCGTCGACGAAGTGAAAGGTGGTGCCGCCGTCCATCTCGATCGGCGGCCGGGGATGGTGGGTGAGCACGAACACCGGGGTGTGAAATGGCGGCTCGGCGCCCCACCAGCCTTTCCACTCCTCACCGCCCGGCTGGCCCGTCCACGGGCCCCGCTGCGGCCCGAACTTGTTGCGCCCCATGATTTCCGCACCGATGCCCGGCCACCATTGGCCGGCCAGCGCGTCGTCGACACCGGTAGTGCCACCCGATTCGCCGTGCATCGCCCGAAAGGTGCGCGTCCGGAAGAACCACTCGTGTAAGCGGCCGCCGGCATGCCCGAAAGGCGCATCGAGGCTTTGGCCACTGCCAGTGGCATAGCCGTCGAGGGAAACCGAGAAGTTGTGCACGCGCACCTGTGACATGGTCGAACTCCTTGGGGATTGGCGGGTCGATGGTCCTTTCCTGGACTGACCGTCAGCGCGCGTCCAACTCATCGCCCGGATTGCCTTCACAGTCGTGCCGTGAGGCCGACCACGGCCATGGCGAAAACTTCGGCGCCCCTATGCTGGGGCCATGGCGTCGATCTTCACCAAGATCATCAACCGTGAACTTCCCGGCCGCTTTGTCTACGAGGACGACGACGTGGTCGCGTTCCTGACGATCGAGCCCATGACCCAGGGTCACACGCTGGTGGTACCGCGGGCCGAAATCGATCAGTGGCAAGACGTCGACGGCGCGACCTTCGGCCGGATCATGGCCGTGAGTCAGCTCATCGGCAAGGCCGTGTGCAAGGCCTTCCGGACCGAGCGCGCGGGGGTGATCATCGCCGGGCTCGAGGTGCCCCATCTGCACGTCCACGTCTTTCCCACCCGCCGTCTGAGCGACTTCGGGTTCGCCAACGTCGACCGCAATCCGTCACCGGAGTCCATGGACGAGGCCCAAGCCAAGATCAAGGCGGCGCTGGCTCAATTGGCGTGAACCGGCTCCTGGGCCGGTACCTCGCTGACGCGCGGCAGCGTGACGCGGAAACAGCAGCCCTCCCCTGGCGAGGTCGTCACCTTGACGTGGCCACCGTGCGCACGCACGAGTGAGTCGACGATCGACAGCCCCAACCCGGTACCACCGCTGGCGCGTGCCCGCGACGAATCGGTGCGATAGAACCGCTCGAAGACCCGTGATGCGTCCTGCTCGGTCATGCCGGGTCCCTTGTCGGCCACTTCCAGCACCGCGTCCGCGCCCTTGGTGCCGACCCGGACGGTGACGTCGGCGTTCTCCGGAGTGTGCTGCAAGGCGTTGGCGACCAGGTTGCTGAGCACCTGCCGGATCCGCGGTTCGTCGCCGAGCACCTCCGGGGTGCCGGGGCCGTCGAGCACCTCCATGGTGATGGCGCGTTTCGGGTCCATCGCCTGCGCGTCGTGGACCGCGTCGCTGGCCAGCGCGAGCAAGTCGACCCGGTTGTGCTCGAGCGGCCGCTGCACATCGAGGCGGGCCAGCAGCAGCAGGTCGTCGACCAGCAGACCCATTCGGCTGGCTTCACTTTCGATCCGGGACAGCAACATGGCGACATCGCGTGCGGCGCCCTGGCGATACAGCTCGGCGAAGCCCCGGATGGTGGTCAGCGGGGTCCGCAGCTCGTGACTGGCGTCGGTGATGAACCGTCGCATCCGCTCCTCGGATCCGCGGGCCTTTTCGGCCGACGACTCCGACGACGCGAGCGCCTGCTGGATCTGCGCGAGCATCCCGTTCAGGGCGAGCGACAGCCGGCCCACCTCGGTGCGCGGATCACGTTCGGGCACACGGCGATCCAGCTGGCCGGCGGCGATCGCCGCGGCCGTCCGCTCGACTTCGGACAGCGGCCGCAGGCTGCGCTGCACCACCGCGAAGCCGGCGATGCCGACCACGACCAGCACCGCGACCCCGATTCCGATCTGCAGCCAGACGAGGGAGCTGACCGTGTTTTGGACGTCGGACAGGTCGATCGCGACGGTCGTCAGGCCGTGCGGGCCGCGCACCGACACGGCGCGCCACTGGATGTCGGACCCATTGACCGACGGCAGCGTCGTCGGGTTGGGGCCCACGTCGTTGTTGGGCGGCAGCGCCGGTTCGGCGTTGCGGTCGTTGATGGCGGTGTACGGCGTGCCGTCGGTGCCGATGCCGCGCACATAGAACTTCGACGGCGGCCGGGCGGGGTCCGGGCCCTCGTAGGGCGGCGGCGATTGCCGCCGCGGGGCCTGCGCCCAGCCCCGGGACGCGTCGAGCAGGGTCTGATCGATCCGGCTGACCAGGCTGTGCCGCAGGATCGACGTGACCGCGATGCCCGAGACCGCCAGGCCGCAGGCCACCAGGACCAGGGTGGCGGCGACCAGCCCTACCCGGAGCGGCAACTCACGTCGATGCTGTGTGGCCATGTGCGTGATTCCTCGCTAGCGCCGGGGACCGAGCCCGGGCTCAGCGCGGTTCCCGCAGCACATAACCGACTCCGCGCAACGTGTGCAGGAGCCGCTTCTCGCCGGTGTCGATCTTGCGCCGCAGGTAAGACACGTAGGACTCGACGACATTGACGTCACCTCCGAAGTCGTATCGCCAGACGTGATCGAGGATCTTGGGCTTGCTCAGGACGGTGCCCGCGTTGATGACAAAGTAACGCAGCAGCGTGAATTCGGTCGGCGAGAGCGAGACCGGTTCGCCGGCCTTCCACACTTCGTGGGTTTCTTCGTCGAGTTCGATGTCGGCGAACGTCAGGCGGGCGCTGCGGGGCTCTGCGCCGCCCTTGCCGGCCCGCCGGAGGATGACCCGCAGCCGGGCGACCACCTCTTCCAGGCTAAACGGCTTGGTCACGTAGTCGTCGCCGCCGAGGGTGAGGCCGGCGATCTTGTCCTGCAACGAATCCCGGGCCGTGAGGAATAATGCCGGGGCGTCGATCCCGTCGGCGCGCAGACGCCGCAGGACCCCGAACCCGTCCATGCCGGGCATCATCACGTCGAGGATCACCGCGTCGGGACGGGCTTCGCGCGCCCGATCCAGCGCCTGGGCTCCGTTGGTCGCGGTGTGGACCTCGAAACCCTGGAACTTGAGGCTGACCGAGAGCAACTCGACGATGTTGGCCTCGTCGTCGACCACGAGGACGCGAGCCTCCGGTTTCGTTTCGTTTGGGGATGCCGCGGTCATCAGGTTCTTCGCCCCTTAGTTGAACGTTTCCTACGTAAATATTGTGTGATTGCTGGGAGCTCAGTGCCAACACTCTGATAATAGTCTGCCAGGAATCGGCGCATCGGCTTGGACCTGCGCCGGATGACGCCGCCGCGTCGCGAATAGACTCGTGGAATGAACTTCGCCGCACGGATCGTCGCGACCGCGACCGCCCCGGCACGCGTCGGACTTGCCGCCGCCGACGCCAGCCTGACCGTCGCGAGCGCGGCGGTGGGTGTGGCGAAGCGGGCTTTGGGCGACGGCGGCACCGCCGGATCGGCCGCCATGACATCGATGTGGGGGCTCGACGACGCGATCGTCCGCGCCAACCGGCTCGCCCGGCTGCTGGACGACGACGCGCCCCTTGGGCGGGCGGTGGCGCCGGACGGGCCGATCGACCGGTTGCTGCGCCCTGGCGGGGTGGTCGACATGCTGACGTCGGAGGGCGGTCTGCTCGACCGCCTGACCGCGGAGGGCGGCGGGTTGCACCGCACGCTGCAGCCCGGCGGGCTAGCCGACCAGCTCGTCGCCGAGGACGGGTTGATCGAGCGGCTGCTGGCCGAGGATGGCCTGGCCGATCGGCTGCTCAGCGAGGGCGGCCTGGTCGACAAACTGACGGCGAAGAATGGGCCGCTGGACCAGCTCACGGACGTCGCCGACACCCTGGCGCGGTTGACGCCCGGGATGGAAGCGCTGGAGCCCGCGATCGCCACGCTGCAGGACGCCGTCGTCGCGCTGACCATGGTGGTCAATCCGCTGAGCAACATCGCGGACCGCATTCCGCTGCCGGGCCGCCGGCGTCCCGCATCCCGGTCGGTGCGCTCCACGCGTGTGATCGACAGCGGCGAGTGACCGATTAGGCTTGGACCGGTTTGATCCCGCCTCCTTAGCTCAGTGGTAGAGCACTCGCCTTGTAAGCGAGCGGTCGTCAGTTCAATCCTGACAGGGGGCTCCACGCGCCTCTTCGCGCGTCGGGTATCTGGCCACCTCGCGGCCAATGGCCCCTTGAGTAGAACCGGGCGCAATGGGTAGCCGATGTCGTAGCGATTGTTGTTCAGGCTGGAGGTCGCGCGATGCCGGTTACGGCGGGGCCAGTCCCGGGGGCGACGTCGGGGTTGCGCAGGGTCCCGATGGACCCGGGGCGTTTCCACAGCGGGCGCTGGATGCTGCTCGCCGAGGGCGTGCTGGTGTCCGCGTTCGGCATCGCCGGGTTGGTGTCGGCTGCGCTGCATCCGCACGCCGGCCCGACCGGTGCCCCGGTTCTCGGCCTGGCATCGACGCCCGCGCAAAGCGGCATACTGCTGGCGCTCGGGGTGGCGGGCATTCTGGCCGTCGGCAGTCGCCGCACCGCGGTAACCGTCACCGCGGGGAGCGCGGTGGCCTACACGCTATTGCTGTTTTTCAGCAGCGTCGCAACCGCGCGCGCGATTCCGACGCCCCTGGGGTTCCACGCCGCTGACATTGTTCTGCACGGTGTCCTGGCGGCGGTGAACTTCGCCCTGCTGATGTGGCTGATTCCCGACGAGCTGGGAGACGAGGTATGGGCGCCGCGGCGGCGCCGTGACCGCGATGGGGGCCACGCCGACCAGGCGGATCGCAAGCCCGAGGCCGCATCGCCCTCGGTGCGGGCTAACGCTTCGCGGATGGGAGCCCGGCAAGGAGCGTCCCAACGTTCGTCGCCCCGGACGGAAGCAACCCGCCCACCGTCGACCGTCCCGCCGGCCGACGTTCCGGTGACACGTCGCGATCCGCCCCAGCAATCGGGGAGCCAAGCAACGACTAAGCCCGTGGCCCCTCATGTCGAAAACTCCACCCGGTCGAACCAGTTCGTTGCTCGGGCGACGGGTGCAGCCCCATCCCGCGGCGTTGTGCCGGTGGTGGTGGCCCTGGCTGCCGCCGTCGGCGTCATCGTGTGGTTACGCCGCCGCTGAAGCTGCCTGGGTGAGACCGGGAGCTGTCAGATTCCCGCGCAGATGTGGACGAACGGGATCGGCGCGCAAATGCTGGCCGAGATGTATGGCCTGGGGCCGTAATAACCACCCCAAGACGGTGGCGGCGTGGGCACGCTTGGCGGCGGATCAGGGCCGTTCGACGTGCGGCTGTGGACACGGGCCGGCACCTGCGGCGGCGGGCCAAAAAGGGCATTTTGGCCTCTTTCGCAGCAACGCGGCGCGGCCTACGATTTGCCTGCACGGAGATTTGTGATGGTCAGCATGGCTAATCGTTTGGCACTCAGTGGGCCGGCCGCACTCGCGCTGGTTGTCATCATGACGGCGTTCTCGCCGCCGGTAAGTAACGCTGCTGAATGCGGCGTAGGCACCGTCTACGACGCACCGTCCGATAGCTGTGTGGTTCTCGCGCAGGCGCCCCAGCCCGCAGCGCCACCTCCGCCGGCCCAGCCTCCGCCCCCGGAAGCTCCGCCGCCGCCAAGCGTGCCCACGCCGGGCGAAGACGCGGAATGGTTCAGGGGTGGCCGGGAATGCCTTCGAGGTCTCCCTGGACGCCTTGCAGATCCCCTTGAATGCCTTGCAACTTTCCTTCGATCGCCTGCAGATCGGAGAGAACATTCTGATACGCCGGCTGCATGTCATCCGGCGTTGCAGGTTGAGACTTGGGGCAGTACGCGACGATGGCACCGGCGGTGACTTCCGCGCTTTGGTCGGCGTCCCAAATCGATGACCGCTGCACGAATGCGACCGCATCGGCGAAATTGGGTTGGTGCGCCAGGAAGTCGCAGACCGCATGCCCTTGGGTCATTACGTATTCCTGACTGGGAAACGGTACGCCTTCATGCTTCAACGCGGCGATGAACGCCATGTCGGCAATCTCGATCCGCGGAGCTGGTGCCGCCGGCGCGATGCGACTTGGCGGCGCCGCCGCCGACGGCGGGGTTTCGGTCGGCTGCGCCGATGAATCCCGTTGGTGGACCGCGAACATCACCACAACCGCGGCGGCGAGGGCGGCCAGCGAGAGCGGCAACGCCGCGAGAAGACTCAATCGGCGCCGCACACCCCCGAGCCCGCGGAGCTTGGTGCCGAACCCGCGGGCGCCCCGCACGTCGGCGACCGTCTCGCTTTCACGCATGTCTTCGGGGTGGGGACGAGTGGTCCCTGTGCTGTGGGCGAGGAGCTCGTCGAGCAGTTCGTCGATCTCTCGGGACGATGGCTGACCGCCGCGCTCGCGAACCGATCGGCGCCCAAGGGCGATGCGCCGCAATTCTGAATCGATCGTCTCGCGGTCGCGCATATCACCAGTCTGAGAGTGTCAGCACCATGGCACAAGTCCCGAAACAGGCGACCGACCAGCGGAAGGCGGCGCACGTACACCGCCGCCTTCGCCCAGGCCGCCGGGCGGCCGCGAGGCATCCGCCGGAAGCCTCGAACATGCGCCGACACGGCGAGTCTCGCCGCCAGGGCAGGTTCACCCGTAAGCCCTGGAAGCGGCATGAAAAACCCTCTGCCGCACCGCATTACGGGTAGCCGGGGCCGGGCATGCTAGGCTGCCCGGGGATGCCCGTCGGCATCCGTTCGAAAATGAGAGAAGTTGAAGGTATGACACAGGGAACTGTGAAATGGTTTAACAGCGAAAAAGGCTTCGGCTTTATCGCTCCGGACGGCGGCGCAGCAGATGTGTTCGTCCACTACTCGGAGATCCAGGGGACGGGCTACCGATCCCTCGAGGAAAACCAGAGAGTCGAGTTCAATATCGAGCAGGGGACGAAGGGTCCGCAGGCAGTCGGAGTAACTGCCGTCTAGTGCGAGTTCTACCCCAAGTGGGCTGGTGGGTGATTTCCCGCCAGCCCACAGCGCGTTGAGGGGGGCCGCGGCTTGCGCCCGGCGGCGGCCGGACGCCGGGCAGCCCTACGGCGCCGCCTCCGCCGAGGAGGACCCCCCTTTCGAACATGATCAAGAGGCGCGGTTCCCGGGTGCGTGTAGATTGGTGGAAGCAGTTCTGTTCGCACTGCCCCGTAGCCATTTCCTTGTGCAGATGAGCGCATCTACGAATCGATCCCCCTTCGCTCCACCCGCATGTCGGGCCGAAGCCAAACCCAAGAGGACCCCGCCTTATGACATCCGATCTGTTTTCGCACCGCTACGAGCCCGAGGCCGTGACACACGCCGCTGGTGATTCGGAACCGGTGCAATTTCCGATCTTCTCCGACGGACCCAAGAAGGATTCCGCCTCCACGACGCAATCTTGATCGACCCCCCTGAGGGCTTCAGATCGTCAGTTCCGTTCTGGCACAGTGAGACCGGCGCCTACCAACGGCCCGATGACCCGACTTGCGGCGCCTACTCAGGCGGAGGCGGAACGGGACTGGGCGGCGGTCCGTCCGGCGGGGGTGGCGGAGCCGGCGACCGATGCGAGCAGTCGGGCACGTAGATCAACACACCCCCCACCATCGTCCAACCGATCGCGCATCCCGGCGGCAACTGAGGGAGCGTCTCGGGTGGAGCGACCAATGCGGTCATAGTTGCCGCGATCATCACCGGCCCCATGAGTCGAGGGACGAACCTCGTCACCCGGCCCGAAGCCCGGCCGGTACGTCTTGCGAACGATTCTGCCGGTGCGTCAGGCATGCAACTTTTCCTGTCTGCCGGGAAGCTTCAAGTGTGAAATGACTGGCCGCTCGTCGCAACTTGAAGCCCTTCCCGACCGATTTCGCCGGCCGGGACCGCGCGATATCGATCACCGCATTGATGTCACGCTGCGACATGCGGAAGACTGTTCAGGGCAATCGACGGAAGTGTCCACTGTGAACTTGATCCGTGTAGTCGCTGCGCCGCTGCTGGGCGCGGCCATGTTCGCCCTCGTCGGCTGCTCGGTGTCGACGGCCAAGCCGATCGCGACTTCCACGACCACCGCGGCCGCGGCTCCTGTCGCGTCCAGAACCGTTGCGGCAGCACCGAATCCACCCCTCGGCGCGCAGCCCCAACTGGCGTCGGACCCGGCTCAGCTGGCCGACGACCTCGTCGCCGACGAGCGCGCGCTGCGTGACTCGTCGACGCCGGAGCCGGCATTGGTAGCAGCGGCGCACCGCGAGCAGGCCGCCTATCGCGCCATCGCGCGGCACCCCGAATGGGATTCGGTCGCGCGTCCGCGCATCCCGGCGGAGCTAGCCGACGTCTACGACCGCAACCTCGATGCCCGTCGCCAGCTCCAGGCGATGACGCCCGCCAAGGGCACGCTGCCCGCCTGGCGGATCGAGCCTCCCATTCCCGCCGACGAACTGGTGGGCGACTACCACGCGGCGGAAGCGGAGACGGGAGTCGGCTGGAACTATCTGGCCGCGATCAACCTGGTCGAAACGCGCTTCGGCAGCATCAACGGCGTGAGCACCGCGGGCGCGCAAGGACCCATGCAGTTCTTGCCGTCAACGTTCGCCACGTACGGGCAGGGTGGTGACGTCCACTCCCCGCGCGACAGCATCATGGCGGCGGGCCGGTTTCTGGCCGCCAACGGCTTCGCCGGCGACCCCGCCCGCGCCATCTACGGCTACAACCACGCCCACGAATACGTCCGGGCGGTGGACCAATACGCCGCACTGATCGCGAATGATCCTGCCGCCTTCCCCACCTACTACCGGTGGGACGTCTATTACGTCACCACCGCCGGGGATGTGTTGCTCCCGATCGGATACGAGGCGCCGTCCCCGATCCCGGTAGAGGAGTATCTGGCGACCCACCCGCAGTAGCCCGCGTCGATCAGAGGTACTTCAGGGCGATGTCCTGCAGGTGCGATCGCACGTCTTGACCCGTGGCCTTCTCCAGCTTGATCCCCAGCTCGCCGGCCAGGTTGACGAAGCCCATCAGCAGCATGATTTCGCCATCCGGCTCGTCGATGACGTTCTCGACGAGCCGGTTCCAGGCGAATTCGTTGCCGCTGTCGGACGTCCACGCCGTCATCACGTCGATGGCTCGGCGGACGTTTTCTCGCACATCCATGCCCGGAGCCTGCCATGACCTCCGGATCGCCGCCCGACGACGGGCACGCCGGCCGAGCCGGCTGCGCCCGTCGAACCGTCAGTAGAGCGGAACCCAGACTCCCATGTACCAGAAGCCCCAACCACCGAACTGCCAGTTGAAGACCGGGATGGCGGTGTAGCTGTCGTATTGGAAAGGCCCGAAATCGGCCTGCGCGACGACGACGTCGCGCGGCGGCCCGGACCACGGGCGGTTCCAGCCACCAGGGGGCGGCGGACCGTCCCAGCCCCCGGGAGGGGGCGCGCCCACCCAATGGGGCGGCGGGTGGCCGGGCGCAGGACCGTCGTTCCAGCCGTGCCCCCGAGGCGGCGGCGGGGGCGGTGCCCCGTGATCCACGATGCTGAAACCCGCCCGCGCGTCGCCGGGTCCGCCTATTTGGGCGTTGCCGCTGACGTACGTCCCACGCGGAACGTACGGCTGGTGCGGGGGCTGGGTGCTCGGCGGGTTGAGTGCCTGCCTGCCCTCCGGCGGTGGCGGGTTGTGCCCGCTCGCCGGCGAGTTGGGCTGTCCGCCGGGACCGTTCTGGCCCTGGTCGCCCGGCTGGTTGCCCGGGCCGCCCTGCTGCGGGTTCTGCCAGTGCTCGTTGGGCGCCGGCGAGTTCTGGCCGCCCTGCGGCGGATTGTTCTGCCCACCCTGCTGCGGCGGGTTGTTCGGCCCACCCTGCTGCGGCGGGTTGTTCGGCCCACCCTGCTGCGGCGGGTTGTTCTGGCCACCCTGGGGCGGACTCTGACCATGCCCACCCGGGGGTGGATTGTTCTGCCCGCCCGGCGCTCCAGCGGGTCCGCCCTGCTGGCCGCCGGGACCACCGCCCTGTTGGCCGCCGGGGCCGCCGCCCTGCTGGCCGCCGGGGCCGCCGGGGTTTCCTCCGCCACCGCCGCCGGGGTTTCCCCCGCCGCCACCGCCATGGCAACCGGGGCACGGCGGTGGGGGGTCGAGTGGGGCCGCGAAGGCCGAGCCCGCGTTCAGCGTGACCGTGGAGAGGCTCAACCCCGCCGCGACCGCCGCCGCACTGACGACACGTTTCATAGACATAGCTGCGTCCCCTCTTGGCTATCGATCGCCTGCACTACGGGCATGTCACGTTCAACTCGAATGACTTGGTCACCTGCTGCGGTTGCTGCGGGTTGCTCATGTCGAGCCCGGTCGCTGTGCCCTTGATCGCGTAGGCCTTCCCGTTCACCGCGGCGCCCGCGTTGCCACCCTGGTTGGGAGCCGCGTCCGAGAAGCCGAGCGTGATGCCGTTGACGCTGCCGAGCCCGACCGAATGAACGATGGGGGGGTTGGCGTTGCTGACCACCGCGCCGACCCCGGCCGTCGGATCACCGATGCCGATGTTGGTGTTGTCTCCCGACGGGGTGCACGTGACCTGGCCGCTGACGTTTTGCGTCTGACCGTCGACGATGACCTGTGGGCCGGACGCCGAGGGCGTCGACGAGCCAGACGACCCCGTGCTTGACTTATTGCTCGAACAGCCGGCGCATGCTGCGGCCACCACGGCCACGCCCGCCACGCCGACGACAATCCCACGCTTCACTAATGCTTCCCTTCGTGTCGCTGGTGTCGCACTGCACAACTCATTGGCTTCCCCAACGTGGCTAGCCCTCACCGACGTCGCGGGACGCCGGATACCCGGTGCCCGGCCGTCGTAAACGCTGGGTTAAAGACGCAGGGGACGCGGCATCTCTCAGGGGAGAACGCGTAATCCCCAGCTGCCGAGCAGCGGATCGATGAGCGCGAAGTCGGTCGTGTAGTCGTCGCCGTCGGGTGACGACATCAGCAGGCCAACCGCGCTCACGGTGCCGTCGAGGTTCTTCACGAAGCCCGGGCTGCCGCTGTCGCCGTTGAGGCTGAACACGCTGGCGGTTACCACCCCATTCTCGACGTGTTTGACGAAACCACAGGTTTCACCGGTAACCGCGCCAACTTTGCAGAAAGGCATACCTTCGCGAATCTGCTGCGCACTCAACACATCCCGGACCACGTACCTGCCGCCGACATCACCCGACGGCGCACCGACGCTCGGGTCGAGGAGGATGATAGCGGCGTCCTTCGTGTCGCCCTCTTTCTCGCTGGCGGTGATCTTGCCCAGGGGAACGTCATTCCCGTACGTCCACAACGAACCGTCATGGGCGTCGCAGTGGCCGCTGGTCATCAGGTAATAACTGCCGTCATTGCCCTGGGCCGCGAAACCCGCTGTGCACGAGCTGTTTTCGTCTTCCACCTTGATGCCAGGCGTCACTCCGCCGTCGGCTCGCGCCGGGTTCGCCAGCGTCGTCGCGGCGACGACCACAGCACCGACCAAGCCCAACCCTCGCAACCACCGCATGGCCACGCCGCCTCTCTTGAAGTGTCGGGCAGCATGTTAACAGCGCCAGCGGGTTTCAGCCGCCTGGGTGGTTCGCCGAAGGCGGCATCGCACCGCAGCATATTGACTAGGGCGACAAAACGCAGTGGATACTGTAAGAGGCAACAACTTTCGTCCAGGAAGCGACGATCACCCGCCGACATGACGGGCAAGGAAGCCCAGCACGGCGTCGGCGAAGATGTCGTTGCGATCACCGGCGACCATATGCCCCGCACCGCGAACGTCGGTGAACTCGACCTGTGGGAAGCGCTCCAGGAATTCGTCGGCGCGTTCCTGGCTGACGAGGTCACTCATCTGGCCCCGGATCAACAGCATCGGCACGCCGCCGCGCAGGATCGCGTCGACTGCCGCGTGCATCCGATCGGGGTCGGTGACCTCGAATGGCGGGAAAGCCGCGGTCCCGCTGATGAACTGGGGATCCCAGTGCCAGTACCAGCGATCGCCGCGACGGCGCAGGTTCGTGGTCAACCCGTCCAGATCGGTCGGCCTCGGCCGGTGCGGGTTGTATTCCGCGATGGCGTCGGCGACCTCGTCAAGCGAGGCGAAGCCCGATTCCACCCGCTCGGACATGAAGGCGTGGATCCGATTGGCCCCGGACTGGTCCATGTTCGGGACGATGTCGACCAGGACGACCGCGCTCGCGATGCCCGGCGCGAGCTCGCCCGCGAGCAGCATCGAGGTGAACCCACCCAGAGAGGCGCCGACGAGTACCGGCTGCGGCGGCAGGGTGCCCAACACCTCCTCGACGTCGCCGGCGAAGCTGACGACACGGTAGTCACCCTCGTCGGACCAGTCGGATTCGCCGTGGCCGCGCAGGTCGACGGTGACGGCTTGCCAGCCGCGCTGCGCGACGGCGGCAGCGGCCTTGCCCCACGAGCGGCGGGTCTGTCCGCCGCCGTGCAGGAACACCACGGCCCGCGCGTCAGGATCACCCAGTCGGTCCGCGACGATTCGGACGCCACCGGGCCCCTGGATTGAAAACGGTTCGACTGCCATCGGCATCTGGTGATACTAAGCCGCTTCAATACGATGCACCGGGGCGTCCGGAGGAGAAAACGATGAACCTTGACGAGTACATGTCCCTGGACGCGACCGCGTTGGCCGAACTGGTGGCGGCGAAGCAGATCACGGCCTCCGAACTTCTCGCACTGGCGAGGCAACGAGCGGACGCGGTCAATCCACGGTTGAACGCGATCGTTCGCCGGCTGGGCGACGTCGCGGACTCCCGGGCGGCCGATCCGGACCTGAGCGGGCCGTTCGCCGGCGTGCCCTTCGTGATCAAAGACCTCGCTCAGGAGTACCGCGGCTTTCCGACCTCGAGCGGTTCCCGGTCGCTGGCCAACGACGTGGCCGACCGACACGCGTTGGTCACTCAGCGGTTCCTGGACGCGGGACTGGTGATCTTCGCGATGACCAACACCCCCGAGTTCGGGGCCAAGGGCGTGACGGAATCGGATTATTGGGGTCCGGCGCGCAACCCGTGGAACACCGGGCACACTCCGGGCGGATCCTCGGGCGGGTCCGGCGCGGCGGTCGCGGCCGGGATCGTTCCGGCCGCGGGTGCCAACGACGGAGGCGGATCGATCCGCATCCCCGCCGCCTGCAATGGGCTCGTCGGCCTCAAGCTGAGTAGGGGCCTGTCGCCCTACGGCCCGCAGACGGGCGAGCCGATGTTCGGGATGGTCACCCAGGGTGTGGTTTCACGCACCGTACGTGACAGCGCCGCGCTATGCGACGCGATCGTCGGCCGTGATCCGCATGCGGCTTACGAAGTCGCCCTTCCGCGAGGCACTTTCGCCGATCACATCAAGGGTCGCCCGGACGCGCTGCGGATCGGGTACTCCTGGTCCTCGGCGATCAACCCGAATCCTGACCGGGAATCCGTCGCCGCGGTGGAACGGGCGGCGAGCCTCCTCAACGATCTGGGGCATCACGTCGAGGAGGTGCCGCCCCCGTACGACGACGCCGCCCTGGCCCGTGACTTCCTCACCATCTGGTTCGCGCAGCTCTACCACCATGTCGCAGACGCCAGGAAACGCACCGGCGCCCGCGACCGCGATTTCGAGGCCGACACCTTGGCCGTGAGTGAACTCGCCAGGGCCACCGGCGTTTTGGCACCTATCTTCGCGCTGGAAAACCGCAACGAGCACATCCGGTCCCTGGCCACGTTCCACGAAAGCTTCGACTGCTTGCTGAACCCAACTCTCGCGACCCCGCCGCTGCGCATCGGGGCCACCGCGACGCCGCGCCTTCTGCAACGGGTGGCCCGCGTCGCGAGCACGCTGCATGCGGGAAAAGTCATGGCGCGCAGTGGGATTCTCGATCAGCTCATCCAGGAGAGCCTGGGCTGGGTGCCCTACACGCAGCTGGCCAACCTCACCGGGCGTCCCGCGATAAGCGTGCCGCTGCATTGGACCGGCATCGGACTCCCGCTCGGTGTGCAGTTGGTGGGCCGGCTCGGCGCGGACGGCGATCTTCTCCGGTTGGCGGCCCAACTCGAAGAGGCGAGTCCGTGGGCTCACCGGTATCCGGCGTCGGTGTGACTAGCCCGGTTCGCCGGGCCCGTCTTCGGCCGCGCGGTCGCCTCCCCAAAGCCTGGCGAACCGCTTGGCGACGTCGCCAAACCGGTTGCCCGACCGTTGGGATGACTTGATCCTGCCGAGAGCCTGTTTCCCCTCCGCGGCGTAGTCCTTGACGGTTTCGTCGCCTTCCTCAGCGCGCATCCTTAACCTCCTTGGTCAAGCTTCGTGTTTGCGCCCCAGACGGTTCTGCCGGCGTCAAACGTTGCGGCGGCTCGACCGGCGTGAACCGCTCGGACGTGCCACTGGCCGGTGCCGCGCCCCGGCGGCCCGCTGGTGTCCGACACCGAGCCTCCGATCGGCTCATGGAGGCCTACCCGCCGACCCGGGGGATCGAAACGCCCACGGCCTTGGTCAGGACACCGGTTCCTTGCTGGCCTTGACCGGCACGTTGCTCGGCGGCAGCTTGAGCAGGTTTCCGCGCAGGCTCCCGCGAGCGGTCCGCACAGCCACCAGCAACCACGTGAACAGCAGCCCGGCGTACGCGACGGCCGCGGCCACCCGGAACGCGGGCAGGTGGGTGTGGCCGGCGAGCTGGGAGGTGCCCGTGACGAACGTTCCGACCGGGAAGGTCAGGCTCCACCACGTCAGGGCGAACGGCATCCCGCGCCGCAGTGTGCGCACGGTCAACGCGGTCGCCAGCGCGATCCACAACACCGCGAAGCCCCAGACCGGGACTCCGTAGAGGATCGCGAAGGCGTTCAGGTTCTCGGCCAGTTCGCGATCAACGGCCAGTCCGGCGCAGGCCCCCAAAAGACCTGCGGCCGTGATGGATTGCCCGAGTGGGCCCAACACAATCCACAGCGTGGGCACGCGCGCCGAGCCTGACGTCCCGTACAGCGTCAGGCGGGCCCAGATCATCGCGATGATGTTCAGGGAAGCCAGCAACGACAGCCCGAACATCGCGTAGCAGCCGAAGAGCATGGTCTCGCGCCCGGTGCCCGCCGTCATGTGTGGCAGCAGCAGCGCCCCCATGGCCGCGGTCACCATTGGCGGAACCACCGGCATCAGCCAGCCCCCGAACGCCGCGTCGGGCTCGACATTGTGCTGGGTGAACATCAGGTAGGGAATGCTCACCGCGGTGAACAGCCCGCCCAGCGTGCCCCCGGTCCAGAGCACCCAATCCAGGTCGACGGCGATGCGCCCACCGATCAGGTCCCTGCCGACCAGCACCGCTCCCCCACCCACCGTCATCAGGGCCATGGGTGCCGCGCCGTAGAAGTGCGCCATCTGCGGGTTGCGCGCGTGGGTACGGGCCACGGTGGGGTGACGTAGCCAGTGACCGCCCACCACGACGATCAGCGCGACGAGCAGGACGGCGGCGATCACCCAGACCACTTGGGCGAATGCGCGCAACCCGACCACGTGGACGGGCAGGGTGGCGCCGGCGATGGCCACGATGCCGGTGCCCATCACCGAGGCGAA
>NZ_LZJJ01000123.1:0-44008 GCF_001667625.1 Mycobacterium sp. E1715 | reverse complement strand
TCCCACGCGCGACGCCAGTCCCGAACGCGGGTGGACCAACCCGACCATCCCGAACGGAATCGCGACCGCGACGCCGGTGCGCACCAGGGCGCGTCGCCCGGGTTCCAGCTTGAGGTCCTCCGCGCTGTAGAGATCCACTCCGGCGTCGCCCTCATGTGCGCGCGTGGGCAGTGGAAGCTCGGGATCGAGGCGGATGATGGCCAGACTGGTCGACACGGGGCCACAGATTACCCTTGACTGCGTGTCCGGGACGCGCGTCGCGCCGCACAGTGTGCGATATCGCGAACGACTGTGGGTGCCATGGTGGTGGTGGCCGTTGGCCTTCGGGCTGGCGGGGCTGATCGCGTTCGAAGTCAACATGGGTGTCGCCCCCCGTCCTACCTGGCTGCCGTACGCGACGCTGTTCGCGGTGGCCGCCGGAACGCTGTTGTGGCTGGGCCGCGTGGAGATTCGGGTCACCGCCGATCCGAACGCCCCCGGCGGGGTCGAGCTGTGGGCCGGTGAGGCGCACCTGCCGGTCACCGTGATCGCCCGATCCGCTTCGGTCGCCGCGTCGGCCAAGTCCGCGGCGCTGGGACGCCAACTCGACCCGGCGGCGTTCGTCCTGCACCGGGCATGGATCGGACCGATGATTCTGGTCGTCCTCGACGACCCGGACGACCCGACGCCGTACTGGCTGGTGAGTTGCCGCCACCCCGAGCGGGTGCTGTCGGCATTGCGCAGCTGACCTGTCAGGCTGCGCAGTCGGTACAGATCATGAGGCCGTTCTTTTCGCTGGCCAGTCGGCTGCGGTGTTGCACCAGGAAGCAGCTGGAGCAGGTGAACTCGTCAGCCTGCTTCGGAATGACGCGCACCGACAGTTCTTCCCCCGACAGGTCGGCGCCAGGCAGTTCAAAAGATTCAGCGGTTTCGGATTCGTCGACGTCAACCACGGCCGAAGCCGCCTCGTTGCGTCGTGCTTTGAGCTCCTCCAGCGAGTCCTCCGAGACATCGTCGGTCTCGGTGCGCCGTGGAGCGTCATAGTCGGTAGGCATCGCCCTATCCCCTCACATGCCCTCGTTGCTCAAGCATCGCTTTGTACCAGCGTCGAACGCATCCACCAAATGATTCGTGCCCGGATCGCGGCCCGGTTGTGTGTGATTTGCGTCACACACCCATATTGGCCCTTGCGTTCGCCTTTGAACAGTGCGTTTAGGGTGCGACTAGAGTGCACCTGTGGTCGCACAAATCACCGAGGGTACTGCCTTCGACAAGCACGGCCGGCCCTTCCGGCGACGCAATCCCCGGCCCGCCATCGTGGTGGTGGTCCTCCTGGTGGCGGCGACGGCCGTGGTGTGGACGATCGCGCTGACCCGGCCGGCCAGGGTGCACGAGGTCGCGGTGTGCAACCCACCACCGAAGGGGGCCAATTCGACGGCGGCTCAGCTCGGCGAGCAGGTGTCGCGGAGCGCGATGATGGACGTCACGCCGGCCAAGCTCAACGACGCCAAGGTCCGCGTCCTCAACGCCAGCGGCCGTGGCGGACAGGCCGGCGACGTCGCCGGCGCGCTGAAAGACCTCGGCTTCGCCCAGCCGGCCGCCGCCAACGATCCGCTCTACGCGGGCACCCGGCTCACCTGCCAGGGCCAGATCCGGTTCGGCACCGCAGGGCAAGCCACCGCGGCGACGGTGTGGCTGGTGGCGCCCTGCATGGAGTTGTTCAACGACAACCGCGCCGACGACTCCGTCGACTTGTCGCTGGGAACGGACTTCACCGCGCTGGCCCACAACGACGACATCGACGCCGCCCTCGCCGCGCTGCGCCCCGGCGCCACCGAGCCGTCAGACCCCGCGCTGCTCACCAAGATTCACTCCAGCAGCTGCTGACGAACCGTCAGTCGAGAATCGGGTCCAGGCCGTCGACCTCGTTCAGCGCGGTCAGCAGCGCGTCGGCGATTCCCGGCGCGGCGGCCAGCACCAGCCCGGCGCCCTCAATGTCGGGCGGCGGCAAGCTAACTCGCGCCCCCGCCTCGGCCGCGATCAGCGCGCCCGCGGCGCAATCCCACGGCTGCAGGCCGTGCTCGTAGAACGCGTCCAGCCGGCCCGCCGCGACCATGCACAGATCGAGCGCCGCCGAGCCGATGCGACGGACGTCGCGGACCACCGGCAGCAGCCGCGCCAACAACGCCGCCTGCGTCGTCCGGCGCTGCCGTGAATAACCGAAACCGGTGCCCAGCAACGCCATCGACAAGTCGTCGACCGCGGCGCACCGCAACGGCCGGGGGCCGTCCTCGTCGATGACGTGTGCGCCCTGGCCCACCGCCGCCGAGTACACCCGGCCGCCGACGACGTCGGCGACCGCGCCCGCCACCGACACCCCGTCGACCTGCACGCCCACCGACACCGCGTACGCCGGTATGCCGTAGACGAAGTTCACCGTGCCGTCGATGGGATCGAGCACCCAGGTGACCGCGCCCGCGGGCGTGCCCGCCGGATCGGCCGGGCCGCCCCCCTCCTCGCCGAGAATCGGGTCGCCCGGCCGCAATTCGGCCAGCCGATCCCGCAGCAGGCGCTCCGTTTCCGTGTCGACGACGGTCACCGGATCGGTGGGGGTGCTCTTCGACCGCACGGCGCCGTCGCCTGGAGATGGCGAGCCCGCCGCGGTCGCCCCGAACACCTCGGCGCGCCGGCGCCGCACGAATGCGGCGGCTTCCGTGGCCAACGACTCGGCCACCGCGCGCAACCGGGCGGGCTCGTCCTGAGGGCGGGTCACCGGTCTATCGCATCACAGGCGGCGCGGCCCCGCAGATACCCCGTCGCCACATCGGCACCGGGCTAAGGTGGGCGGACAGCCAAAGTCACGCCCAGGAGCTTCGATGACCAGCACCGACTCGACCACGGATTCGCCCGGCACCGGGACCGCCGTCGGCACCCCACAGCGTCGGGGATTCGGCATCGACGTCGGCGGCAGCGGCATCAAGGGCGGCATCGTCGACATGGACACCGGCGAGTTGATCGGCGATCGGGTCAAGCTGTTGACCCCGCAGCCGGCGACACCGTCGGCGGTCGCCAAGACCATCGGCGAGGTGGTCAACGCGTTCGGCTGGACCGGCCCGCTCGGGGTCACCTATCCCGGGGTCGTCACCCACGGCGTCGTCCAGACGGCGGCCAACGTCGACAAATCCTGGATCGGCACCAACGCGCGCGACATCATCAGCGCCGAGCTGGGCGGCCAGGACGTCACGGTGCTCAACGACGCCGACGCCGCCGGGCTGGCCGAGGAACACTACGGCGCGGGCAGAAACCAGTCCGGCCTGGTGGTGTTGCTGACGTTCGGCACCGGGATCGGCTCCGCGGTCATCCACAACGGCACGTTGATCCCGAACACCGAGTTCGGGCACCTCGAGGTGGGCGGCAAGGAGGCCGAGCAGCGGGCGGCGTCGTCGGTCAAAGAGAAGAACGACTGGACCTTCGAGAAGTGGGCCAAGCAGGTCACCCGCGTGCTGGTCGCCATCGAGAACGCGGTGTGGCCCGACCTGTTCATCGCCGGCGGCGGCATCAGCCGCAAGGCCGACAAGTGGCTACCGCTGCTCGAAAACCGCACCCCGGTGGTGGCTGCGGCCCTGCTCAACACCGCCGGAATAGTGGGCGCGGCGATGGCGTCGACCTCCGACGTGACGCACTGATTTTTGCCCGGCGGAGCCGTTCGACCGCTGACTGTCGTTACAATGGTCATCGGCGACCGCCCGAACGATAGCGTGCAAGTACCCACGCTGATCCAACGCCGACATCGACATAGCAGACACTTTCGGTTAACCATGCCCAATACCCACCGAAGGTGAGCCCAAACGAAGGGGTGTAAGTGGCAGCGACCAAGGCAAGCCCGGCAACCGACGCGCCGGTGAAACGGACCGCCACGAAACCCTCCCCCGCTAAGCGACCGGCGGCCAAGGCCGCTCACGGCGCCGCCCCCGCTAAGCGCGCCGCCAAGGCGGCCCCGGCGCGGCCCGCCAAGCCCGAGACCGAGGCCGGTGCCGACACCAAGAAGACCCGCGCGGCGAAGGCCCCGTCGGCCCGCGGGACGAAAGCGGCCAAGGGCGCCCCGGCGGACGCCGACGTCGACCTGGAGGCCGCCGAAGATCTCGACGACGCGGAGCTCGACGCGGAACCCGGTGAAGACCTCGAGATCGACGCCGCCGACCTGAGCCTGGACGACCTGGAAGACGACGTTGCGGCCGACGGCGAGGACGCCGACGTCGAGCCCGCCGACTCCGACGACAGCGAGGAAGAGGCCGCCGCCCCGGTCGCCGCGGCCGGCGAGGCCGCCGCCGAAGAGGACGAGGAGATCGCCGAGCCGTCCGAAAAGGACAAGGCCTCCGGTGATTTCGTCTGGGACGAAGACGAGTCCGAGGCGCTGCGCCAGGCTCGCAAGGACGCCGAACTCACCGCCTCCGCGGACTCGGTTCGCGCCTACCTCAAGCAGATCGGCAAGGTGGCGCTGCTCAACGCCGAGGAAGAGGTCGAGCTGGCCAAGCGGATCGAGGCCGGCCTGTACGCCACGCAGCTGATGGCCGAGATGGCCGAGCGCGGCGACAAGCTGCCCGCCGCGCAGCGCCGCGACATGATGTGGATCTGCCGCGACGGCGATCGCGCGAAAAACCATCTGCTGGAAGCCAACCTGCGCCTCGTGGTGTCACTGGCCAAGCGCTACACCGGCCGCGGCATGGCGTTTTTGGACCTCATCCAGGAAGGCAACCTGGGCCTGATCCGCGCGGTCGAGAAATTCGACTACACCAAGGGTTACAAGTTCTCCACCTACGCCACGTGGTGGATCCGCCAGGCCATAACGCGCGCCATGGCCGACCAGGCCCGCACCATCCGCATCCCGGTGCACATGGTCGAGGTGATCAACAAGCTGGGCCGTATCCAGCGCGAGCTGCTGCAGGATCTGGGCCGCGAGCCCACACCCGAAGAGCTGGCCAAGGAAATGGACATCACGCCCGAAAAGGTGCTGGAGATCCAGCAATACGCCCGCGAGCCGATTTCGCTGGACCAGACCATCGGCGACGAGGGCGACAGCCAGCTCGGTGACTTCATCGAGGACAGCGAGGCCGTGGTGGCCGTCGACGCGGTGTCGTTCACGCTGCTGCAGGACCAGCTGCAGTCGGTGCTCGAGACCCTGTCCGAGCGCGAGGCCGGCGTGGTACGGCTGCGCTTCGGGCTCACCGACGGCCAGCCGCGCACCCTCGACGAGATCGGCCAGGTTTACGGCGTCACCCGCGAGCGCATCCGTCAGATCGAGTCCAAGACGATGTCAAAGCTGCGCCACCCCAGCCGTTCGCAGGTCCTGCGCGACTACCTGGACTGAGCGACTCGCCGAATTTATTGGCGCGCAAGACCACTCGTCTTCGACCGGAAAATGCGTCGCCCCGCCGCGCCGGCCGTCGTACGGTGGCGGCATGAACCGCACACTGGTCTCCTCCGGCTCCGACTTCGAGGCGGCCGTCGGCTATTCGCGTGCCGTACGGGTCGGCCCGCACGTGTGGGTGGCCGGGACCACCGGCTCCGGCCCAGCCGGCGACATCGCGACCCAGACTCGAGAAGCGTTGCGCCGCATCGAGATTGCGCTCGCCCAAGTTGGCGCGGCGCTCACCGACGTGGTTCGCACCCGCGTGTACGTCACCGACATGTCCCGCTGGGGCGAGGTCGCCGCGGTGCACGCCGAAGTGTTCGGTGACATTCGCCCGGCGGCCACCATGGTGCAGGTGTCGGCGTTGATCGCGCCCGAAATGCTGGTGGAGATCGAAGCCGACGTCTACGCGGAATCCCCGACCGGCGGGAAGGTGCCGTCGGGGCCCGGCCGGTAATCGGTGACCCGAATCACAGCGGCCGTGGGCAGCCGACCGTAGAGGTGCGGGAACAGCATCGACTCCGGATCCGTTGCCACGCCTGGCTCCCAGTGAACTTCGGAGTCCAGCCGCGCCGGGTCGATGTGCAGCAACACCAAATCATCGCGGCCGCGGTAGAGCCGGTTGGCCGGCAGATGGACCTGGCCGGGCGCCGAGAGATGGATGAACCGGCCGCCGCCGGACGTGTCGGGGCGAATCTCACCGGCCGCGCGGGCGCGGGACCACTCGTCCCGTCCGCACAGATGTACCAGCAGGTCAGGAGCGAAAGCCACGGATGATCACTGTAGAGAGTTCCTCGAAACGAAACGTTTACAGGTCGTGAGAAACGACACACCCGATAACGATCGGGGAACAACGCAAAAACCCCATACGTCTGAGAGAGTGAATCAAAGCAAGAACGGAGAAGCCATGAATGCAACTCTGACCAGTCCCGAGCTCACCCGGGCGGACCGCTGCGACCGCTGCGGTGCCGCTGCTCGAGTCCGTGCCACGCTGCCTTCAGGAGCTGAGCTTCTCTTCTGCCAGCATCACGCCAACGAGCACGAGGCGAAGCTGACCGAACTGTCCGCCGTCCTGGAGGTCAGCGGAAGCTAGTTCCGCCGAACTCACCCTTCGCCAATGTGGGCGAGTGGGGCGGTCTTCGGTAATGCTGGACGGGTATGAGCGATCAAGTCGCAAAACCGTCCCGCCATCACATCTGGCGACTCACTCTGAGGACCCTCTCGAAAAGCTGGGATGACTCCATCTTTTCCGAGTCGGCCCAGGCGGGTTTCTGGTCAGCGCTGTCGCTCCCGCCGCTGCTGCTGGGAATGCTGGGCAGCCTCGCCTACGTGGCGCCGCTGTTCGGGCCGGACACGCTGACCGCGATCGAGAAGAGCATCATCTCGGCGATCCGGAGCTTCTTCTCGCCCAGCGTCGTCAACGAGATCATCGAGCCGACCATCCGTGACGTCACCGCCAACGCCCGGGGTGAGGTGGTGTCGGTCGGTTTCCTGATCTCGATGTGGGCGGGATCGTCGGCCATCTCGGCCTACGTCGACGCGGTCGTGGAGGCGCACGACCAGACGCCACTGCGGCATCCGGTGCGACAGCGGCTCTTCGCCCTGTTCCTGTATGTGGTGATGCTGGTGTTCGTGGTGTGCGCGGCGCCGGTGCTGGTGGTGGGCCCCCGCAAGGTCAGCGAGCACATCCCGGACAGCCTGGAAAACATCCTGCGCTACGGCTACTACCCGGCGCTGATCCTCGGCCTGCTGATCGGCGTGGTCATTCTGTACCGGGTCGCGCTGCCCGAGCCCCTGCCGACGCACCGGCTGATCTTCGGCGCCGTGCTCGCCACGGCGGTCTTCCTCATCGCCACGCTGGGCCTGCGGGTCTACCTGCGGTGGATCACCAGCACGGGCTACACCTACGGCGCGCTGGCCACCCCGATCGCGTTCCTGCTGTTCGCGTTCTTCGGCGGTTTCGCCGTGATGCTGGGCGCCGAGCTCAACGCCGCGATCCAAGAGGAATTCCCGGCGCCGAAGACGCACGCGCACCGGCTGCGCAAGTGGTTGCAATCGCGCATCACACCACTGAAGGCACCGGCGGCTCCCCCGCCGGAGCCGGCGGCCGCCGACAACGCGGCGCTGTGACGGGTGCTCGGCCGCGGCCGATCTAGTCCTTCTTCATCCGGTCGTAGATCTGCTTGCAATCCGGGCAAACCGGCGAGCCGGGCTTGGCCGCCTTGGTGACGGGGAACACTTCCCCGCACAACGCCACCACGTGATTACCCATGACCGCGCTCTCGGCGATCTTGTCCTTCTTGACGTAGTGGAAGTATTTCGGCGTATCGCTGCCGGTCCCGTCGTCGACGCGTTCGTCGGTCTCGGTGCGCTCGATCGTCTGGGTCTGCATACCTGACATTGTGCCCCGTAACTCGCTTCTGCCGGAATCGCCGTCGTGTGGGACAGTGGAAGAATGACGCGCGGCTCCGAGTTGGGGTTCGACGATGATGGCAGACCGATCCTCATCACCGCCGCCGCACCCTCCTACGAAGAACAGCACCGAGCCCGGGTGCGTAAGTACCTGACGTTGATGGGGTTCCGGATACCGGCGCTCATCCTGGCCGCCGTCGCGTACGGCGCCTGGCACAACGGTCTGATTTCGCTGGCGATCGTGGCGGTGTCGATCCCGCTGCCGTGGATGGCCGTACTGATCGCCAACGACCGGCCACCGCGCAGCGCCGACGAGCCGCGACGGTTCGACGACGCCCGGCGGCGCACCCCGCTGTTCCCGACGGCCGAGCGCCTGGCGCTCGAGTCGCGTCGCCACCCGCAACCGGGCTGGCCCCCCGGACCGGGCGGCGACATCGGCCACTCGCACTGAGAAGGCGATTGCCCCGACTTCTCAGGACATTCTCAGGTCGGCGGCACATTTGTGCACGTCAAGACGTGTGAGATGACAAACCGCTGGGAACTCTCAGGGCTGATCTGTCGTTGTACTCGATGACAGCACAAAGCCGAATGGGAGGTCGCTATGGCGAACGCCAGCACGAGCAGATTTGACGGCGATCTGGACGCCCAGAGCCCCGCAGCCGACCTCGTGCGCGTTTATCTCAATGGCATCGGTAAGACGGCGCTGCTGAACGCGGCGGGCGAAGTTGAACTGGCCAAGCGCATCGAGGCTGGGCTCTACGCGGAGCACCTGCTGGAAACCCGTAAGCGCCTCGGGGAGAACCGCCGACGCGACCTCGAGGCCGTGGTCCGTGATGGCCAGGCCGCACGCCGGCACCTGCTGGAAGCGAACCTGCGGCTGGTGGTGTCGCTGGCGAAGCGCTACACGGGTCGCGGCATGCCGCTGCTGGACCTGATCCAGGAGGGCAACCTGGGCCTGATCCGCGCGATGGAAAAGTTCGACTACACAAAGGGATTCAAGTTCTCCACCTACGCCACGTGGTGGATTCGCCAGGCCATCACCCGCGGCATGGCCGACCAGAGCCGCACCATCCGCCTGCCCGTGCACCTGGTCGAGCAGGTCAACAAGCTGGCGCGGATCAAGCGGGAGATGCACCAGAACCTGGGCCGCGAGGCCACCGACGAGGAACTGGCCGCCGAGTCCGGCATCCCGGTCGAGAAGATCAACGACCTGCTCGAGCACAGCCGCGACCCGGTAAGCCTGGACATGCCGGTCGGCTCCGAAGAGGAGGCACCGCTGGGCGACTTCATCGAGGACGCCGAGGCGATGTCCGCCGAGAACGCGGTGATCGCCGAGCTGTTGCACACCGACATCCGCAGCGTGCTCGCCACTCTCGACGAGCGCGAGCACCAGGTGATCCGGCTGCGCTTCGGCCTGGACGACGGCCAGCCGCGCACCCTGGACCAGATCGGGAAGCTGTTCGGCCTGTCGCGCGAGCGGGTCCGCCAGATCGAGCGGGACGTAATGTCCAAACTCCGCCACGGCGAGCGCGCCGACCGGCTACGGTCGTACGCAAGCTAAGGCCTCCGAACTAGTAGCACGACGGTATGCCCGCCGCGGACGCGGCGGGCATACTGCTTGTCGGGGAAGGGTTACACCCATTCACGCAGCTGGCCAAGTAGACTCGGCGTCGATGGAAGGTGCTGAATGAACGACCTGGTTGACACCACCGAGATGTACTTGCGGACCATCTACGACCTCGAAGAAGAGGGCGTGACACCGCTTCGCGCCCGGATCGCCGAGCGCCTCGACCAGAGTGGGCCGACCGTCAGCCAAACCGTTTCCCGCATGGAGCGCGATGGGCTCCTTCACGTCGCCGGCGACCGGCACCTCGAGCTCACCGACAAAGGCCGGGCGTTGGCCATCGCCGTCATGCGCAAGCACCGCCTCGCCGAGCGGTTGCTGGTCGACGTCATCGGTGTGCCCTGGGAGGAAGTGCACGCCGAGGCATGCCGGTGGGAACACGTGATGAGCGAGGACGTCGAACGGCGGCTGGTGAAGGTGCTCAACCATCCGACCACCTCCCCGTTCGGCAACCCGATCCCGGGGCTCCTGGACCTCGGTGTTGGCCCCGAGTCGGGCGCCGACGACGCCAACCTGGTCCGGTTGACCGAGCTGCCGCCCGGTTCCCCGGTGGCCGTGGTGGTCCGCCAGCTGACCGAGCACGTGCAGGGCGACATCGACCTGATCACCCGCCTGAAGGACGCCGGCGTCGTCCCCAACGCCCGGGTGACCGTCGAGACCGGACCCGCCGGGGTGACCATCGTCATCCCGGGCCACGAGAACGTCACCCTGCCGCACGAGATGGCGCACGCCGTCAAGGTCGAGAAGGTCTGACCGCCCGGCATGGTGGTCTGGCTAGCCCGCCCGGCGGCCGAACGGCCGTCGCGGCGGTAACCGCACACCCAGCTGCTTGGCCAGCCGGTAGCCGGTGAGCGCCAATTCCCGGATGTCCTCCGGCCGCAACCCCGACTGCAACGCGGTGTCCAGCATGCCCGCCATCCGATGCTCGGGCTCGCAGCGCAGCGCGGCCTCCAGCGACACCCCGGCCAGCGGCCCGTCGCCGCGGGCGTAAGCGCTGAACGCGAGCAGTACCAGCGCCTCGACCCGCCAGGGCGGCGGCAGGGTGCGCGCCAGCAGCGCCCACAACGTTTCGGCCTCGCCGGCGTTCTCGCCGACCGCCAGGGCGTAGAGGATGTCGCGCACCTGCGCGTCGCTCAGCGCGCAGCTCAGCTTGGCCAGCTGGGTCGAGGACAGCGCCTGGCCGGCCGCGGCCCGGGCCGCGGACACCATGGCGTGTTTGACGTCGGCCCGGGCGCGTCGGGCCGGATCCGCGCGCTGGGCCGCCAGGCGCCGCGTCGCGTACCGGTCGATCACGCCGGTCAACGCGGAGCTGCGCGCCGCGTCCTGCACCGCGATGACGGCCTGCAGGTCGGCGCGGCGCGCGTAGAGCCGCCTGCCGTCGAGCACCGCCGCGGCCGCCAGCGGTGACGCGGATGGATCGTCGACCACGCCGCTCGAACCGCACCCGTCCACGCAGTGCCAGCGCCCGCCGAGCGCGACACGGTCGACCACATGGGCAGCCCACAGCTCGATACCGTTCTCAGACAACGAGTTTGCTAGTGCGTCGCACAGCTGCCGGTACTGCTCGTTGCAGCACGGGCAGTGCGCCCCCTGCTCGTTGACGATCACCGCGATCGCGGCGTCGGGACGGGCCGCGGCGGCGACCTCGGCCAGGTGCCCGACCCGACGGGTGAGCTCGTCTGAGAGGTCGACCCGCATCACCGCCCCCAGGTCGCCGCCGTCCAAAGACACCAATACCAATGAATTTTCGGGAACGAACCCGAGAACCGCCGGCAGCGCGGCGATGAGCGCGCCGGGTCGGTTGAGTTTGAAGTCAGGTCGATGCGTCGTCATGGGCACCACGCTGGCGGCCCGTGCCGTCAGCCGGTGCTCGCGGGGACGTGCGGAATCCCGCGCCTGTGAATGAACCCAGCACTGTGAGTGCTGCTGATCTACTGTTACCCCATGAGTTCGGCGCAAGAGTACGACATGGTGGTCATCGGTTCGGGGCCCGGCGGCCAGAAGGCCGCCATCGCGTCGGCCAAGCTCGGCAAGTCGGTCGCGGTCGTCGAACGTGGCCAGATGCTCGGCGGCGTGTGCGTCCAGACCGGCACCATCCCGTCAAAGACGTTGCGCGAGGCCGTCCTTTACCTCACCGGGATGAGCCAGCGCGAACTGTACGGCGCGAGCTACCGCGTCAAGGAGAAGATCACCCCGGCCGACCTGCTGGCCCGCACCCAGCACGTGATCGGCAAGGAGGTCGACGTGGTACGCAATCAGCTGATGCGCAACCGCATCGACCTGTTGCTGGGCCACGGCCGGTTCGTCGACCCGCACACCATCGAGGTCGAAGACCCGTCCCGTCGCGAAAAGTTAACCGTAAGCGGCAAATACATCGTCATCGCCACCGGCACCCGGCCGGCGCGGCCGTCCGGTGTCGAGTTCGACGAGGAGCGGGTGCTCGACTCCGACGGCATCCTCGACCTCAAATCGCTGCCCACCTCGATGGTGGTGGTCGGTGCCGGGGTGATCGGCATCGAATATGCCTCGATGTTCGCCGCGCTGGGCACCAAGGTCACCGTGGTGGAGAAGCGCAGCGACATGCTGGACTTCTGCGACCCCGAGGTCGTCGAGGCGCTGAAATTCCACCTGCGCGACCTGGCGGTGACGTTCCGGTTCGGCGAGGAGGTGACCGCGGTCGACGTCGGCTCGGCGGGCACCGTCACGACCCTGGCCAGCGGCAAGCAGATCCCCGCGGAGACGGTGATGTATTCCGCCGGGCGCCAAGGCCAGACCGACCACCTCGACCTGCACAACGCCGAGCTCGAGGCCGACAACCGCGGCCGGATCTTCGTCGACGACTTCTTTCAGACCAAGGTGCCGCACATCTACGCCGTCGGCGACGTCATCGGCTTCCCCGCGCTGGCCGCGACCTCGATGGAACAGGGCCGGCTGGCCGCGTATCACGCCTTCGGGGAGCCGACCGACGGCATCACCGAACTGCAGCCGATCGGCATCTACTCCATTCCCGAGGTTTCCTACGTGGGGGCCACCGAGGTCGAACTGACCAAGAACGCGATCCCCTACGAGGTCGGGGTGGCCCGGTACCGGGAACTGGCCCGCGGCCAGATCGCCGGTGACTCCTACGGGATGCTCAAGCTGCTGGTGTCCACCGACGATCTCAAGCTCCTGGGCGTGCACATCTTCGGCACCAGCGCCACCGAGATGGTGCACATCGGGCAGGCCGTGATGGGCTGCGGCGGCACCGTCGAATACCTGGTGGACGCCGTGTTCAACTACCCCACGTTCTCCGAGGCCTACAAGGTGGCCGCGCTCGACGTGATGAACAAAGTGCGCGCGCTCAACCAGTTTCGCCACTAACAGCTGTCGTCGAGTTCTCCGGGAATCGGGTCGCCGGGGCCGCCGGCGTCCGCGCGGGCCAGCAACTGCGCGGTTCGCGCGTCGAACGGCGCCGAATACGAGACGTTCGCGGCGCAGCCACCACGCTCGAAACCACCGATCACCCCGGTGAGGATGGTGCCGCTGACCCAGGGTGCGCCGCTGGTGCCGTCCACCAACCCCTCGCACGGGAACGAGGGGAAGCCGCCCTCGGTCACCGACGTGCTGGCCTGACACCCGATGGGCGCGCCACCCACGCCGGCCGGGTAGCCCATCACGGTGACGTGGCTGCCGGGCGGCGGCGTGGTGCCCAGCGTCAGCGCCAGCCCGGCGCGGGCCTCCACCGAACCCCCGGCGTCGTTGCTCAGCCGCGCGATCGCATAGTCCGCGTTCGGATCCTTGCTCGCGCTCCAGCGGGGGTCCAGATAGACGGCGTCGGCCTTCCACACATCGGCCGGGCCGGGTGGCGCGTCGCCGGCGAAGCCCGGCACGAAGGTGATCTTGGAGGCCCCGGCCAGGCAGTGCGCCGCGGTCATCATCAGGTTGCCGCCCGTCGAATGCACCACCGAGCCCGTGCACACGTGCAGCGGCCCCCCGTCGATGAAGATGGCGCCGACGCGCTTGTCCGGGTCCACCGGCCCCGCCACCGCCTTCTGCTGGGGCTGGCTCAGCCGCTGCGCCGGCGCGCTGCTGCGCACGGTCGGCGCCGGGGGGACCGACGCACGATCGTTCGGCGGCCGCTTGCACGACGTCACCGACGTCGCCACGGCGACCACCAAGCACAGCAACAGGGTCGGAACGCGCATCGGAATCATCATGCCTGACACCAGCGCACCGAGCAGATTCCGACGCGTCGGGGGCCACCCGACTCGGGGGCACCGCCCACCGGCGTGTTCGCTGAAGGATTAAACGCGAACTTCACACCGCGGTTTGATTTTCGTGCCCCCCGATTCGGGGGACACTGGTAGGACACCCTGGATGGACCCTCGAGAGGAGGCGATCCCGATGGCTAGTCAGGACCCGCAGGAGCAGCACTACCAGCCCGGACAGGCCGGAATGTACGAGCTAGAGCTGCCTGCGCCGCAGTTGTCGACGTCGGACGGCCGGGGCCCGGTGCTGGTGCACGCGCTGGAGGGTTTCTCGGACGCCGGTCACGCGATCCGGCTGGCCTCGTCGCATCTGAAGGCGGCGCTGGACACCGAGCTGGTCGCGTCCTTCGCCATCGACGAATTGCTGGATTACCGGTCGCGGCGGCCGCTGATGACGTTCAAGACCGATCACTTCACGAACTACGACGAGCCGGAACTGAGCTTGTACGCGTTGCGTGACACCATCGGCACCCCGTTTCTGCTGCTCGCCGGGATGGAACCCGATCTGAAGTGGGAGCGCTTCATCACCGCGGTGCGCCTGCTGGCCGAGCGACTGAGCGTGCGCCAGACCATCGGCCTGGGCACCGTCCCGATGGCGGTTCCCCACACCCGGCCGATCACGATGACCGCGCACTCGAACAACCCCGAGTTGATCGCCGAGTTCACCCCCTGGATCTCCGAGATCCAGGTTCCCGGCAGCGCGTCCAACCTGCTCGAATACCGGATGGCCCAGCACGGCCACGAGGTCGTCGGCTACACCGTGCACGTCCCGCACTACCTGACGCAGACCGACTACCCGGCCGCCGCCGAGGCGTTGCTCGAGCAAGTGGCCAAGATCGCTTCGCTCGAGCTACCGCTGACGGCGTTGACCGAAGCGGCGGCGGTGATCAGGACCAAGATCGACGAGCAGGTCGAGGCGAGCGCGGAGGTTGCTCAAGTGGTGACCGCGCTCGAGCGCCAGTACGATGCCTTCATCGACGCTCAGGAGAACAGGTCGTTACTAACGCGCGACGAGGACCTGCCTAGCGGCGACGAGCTTGGAGCCGAGTTCGAGCGATTCCTCGCCCAGGAGGCGGAGAAGAAGCGCGGCGACGACGACCAGGCCTGACCTTTCCACACGGCCCTGGGCCCGACCCGAAGGTTGGCGAGATGACCGAGCGGAAGCGCAAGAGCACTCTCCGCCCGGTGCGTGAGGTCGCGGCGCCCCGGCTGGAGTTCCGCACCATCCACGGCTACAAGCGGGCCTACCGGATCGCCGGTGACGGCCCGGCGATCCTGTTGGTCCACGGCATCGGGGACAACTCCACCACCTGGAACACCGTGCAGGCCAAGCTCGCTCAGCGGTTCACGGTCATCGCCCCGGACCTGCTCGGCCACGGGCGATCCGACAAACCGCGCGCCGACTACTCCGTCGCCGCCTACGCGAACGGGATGCGTGACCTGCTCAGCGTGCTCGACATCGAGCGGGTCACGGTCGTCGGACATTCACTGGGCGGCGGCGTGGCCATGCAATTCGCCTACCAGTTCCCGCATTTGGTGGACCGGCTCATCCTGGTCGCCGCCGGCGGTGTCACCAAGGACGTCAACGTCGCGCTCCGGCTCGCGTCGCTGCCGATGGGCAGCGAGGCCCTCGCCCTGCTGCGGCTCCCGCTCGTGCTGCCGGCCGTGCAGCTGGCGGGACGGATAGCCGGCCTGGCGATCGGATCGACCGGCCTGGGCCGCGACCTGCCCAATGTCCTGCGGATCCTCGACGACCTGCCGGAGCCCACGGCCTCGGCGGCCTTCAGTCGCACCCTGCGCGCGGTGGTGGACTGGCGCGGGCAGATCGTCACCATGCTCGATCGCTGCTACCTGACCGAAGCCATACCGGTGCAGATCGTGTGGGGCACCAAGGATGTGGTGGTGCCCGTCCGGCACGCGTGGATGGCGCACGCCGCGATGCCGGGCTCCCGCCTCGAAATCTTCGAGGGCTCCGGCCACTTCCCCTTCCACGACGACCCGGCCCGCTTCATCGACGTCGTCGAACGCTTCATCGATTCCACCGCTCCCGCCGAATACGATCAGGCCGCCCTGCGCGGGCTACTGCGCAGCGGCGGCGGCGAAAAGGCCGTCAGCGGCCCCGCGCCGACCCGCGTCGCCGTGCTCAACGCGATGGGCTCCGACGAACGCAGCGCCACCTGAACCACCTTGGTCGATGCGGCCGGCTCCGGGGTCGTACAGTCGCTGCATGGGGATCGACGTCACGGTGTTGCGGGTGTTCACCGATGCGGACGGCAATTTCGGCAATCCGCTCGGGGTGGTGAACGCCGCCCACATCGGGCCCGCCGACCGGCAACGGCTGGCGACTCAATTGGGCTACAGCGAAACGGTTTTCGTCGATCTTCCGGGCGCGGGTTCGACGACCGCGCATGCCACCATCTACACCCCCCGGGTCCAGCTCGCGTTCGCCGGGCACCCCACCGTCGGCGCGTCGTGGTGGCTGCGGGAGAGCGGCACGCCGATTCACACCCTGCAGGTGCCGGCCGGTCTCGTGCAGGTGAGCTATGCCGGAGACCTCACCGGCGTCAGCGCCCGCTCGGACTGGGCGCCCGAGGTGGCCCTGCACGAATTCGATTCGGCCGCCGCGCTTCTCGCCGCCGATCCGGGAGATTTTCCCGACGACACGGCGCACTACCTGTGGGCCTGGACCGACCGGGAGAGCGGCACCCTGCGCACCCGGGGGTTTTTCCCGAACCTCGGCGTGCCGGAGGACGAGGCGACCGGCTCGGCGGCGATGCGGATCACCGACTACCTCAGCCGCGACCTGCACATCACCCAGGGCCGGGGATCGATCGTCGAGACGACGTGGAACGCCGAGGGCTGGGTGG
The DNA here is from genome assembly GCF_001667625.1 of Mycobacterium sp. E1715. NCBI lineage: Bacteria > Bacillati > Actinomycetota > Actinomycetes > Mycobacteriales > Mycobacteriaceae > Mycobacterium > Mycobacterium sp. E1715. The sequence goes on along the minus strand of NZ_LZJJ01000123.1, from coordinate 27,469 downwards.
GAGTGGCCGGGCGCGTCGTCAATGACGGTGTGCGGCACATCGACTGACGGCCGAGCACGCGCTCAGCGCTGCCGGCGCAGCACCGCGGCGAGGTGGTGCTGCAAGGGCTGCCCGACCGCTCCCATCCGCACCGAATACGACAGTTCGTCGCCGTCGATGCGGAAGGAACGGCCAAGGGCGGTCACCTCTTTGGCGGTCGGGGTACGTCCGACGTCGGTGGTGGACAGCTCGATCTCGATCACGTCGCCGGAAACCGCGTACGTGCCCACCTCGATCTCGGTGATGCCGCTCGGGTGGGCCAGCACCAGTTCGACGTGACCGGGCCGCGGCACGCGCAGGTAGCCGGTCTCGGCGTGCAACGGCTTGCCGTCGGCCGACGCCTTCGTCTTTTGCGCGTACGCCAGAAACGGCTTGCCGACGTGGGAGAACACGACCTCTTCGAGATAGTCGAAGGGCTCGATGGTCGGGTACTCGCCCGCGCCCTGGCCGGCCCAGGTGCCCAGCAGCGGTGCGAGGGCCGCGAGATCGGGATGCAAGTCGGGGGGCATGAAATCGAGACTAGCCCGGCGACGAAGGCCGTCAGCTCGGTGTCGTGACCTGGCGGTGTTCGCGCAGGGCCTGGATCTCGCGTTCGAAATCGTCTGCGGATTCGAAGGACCGATACACCGACGCGAACCGCAGGTACGCCACCTCGTCGAGGTCGCGCAGCGGCCCGAGGATGGCCAGGCCGACCTCATGGCTGGCCACCTCCGGCGAGCCCGCGGCCCGCACCGTGTCCTCGACCTGCTGGGCCAGCAGGTTCAGCGCGTCGTCGTCCACCTGGCGGCCCTGGCAGGCCCGGCGGACACCGCTGATGACCTTCTCCCTGCTGAAGGGCTCGGTGACTCCGCTGCGTTTGACCACGGCCAGCACCGCGGTCTCCACCGTGGTGAAACGGCGCCCGCATTCGGGGCATGATCGGCGGCGCCGAATGGCCTGCCCCTCATCGGTTTCCCTCGAGTCGATCACCCGGGAATCGGGATGACGGCAGAACGGGCAATGCATGACCGCTCCTTCGCCGTGCCGTCAACCTGATACCGCAGCACTTCGAGCGTACCCGCGCGCTCACCTGCGCGGGTAATGGCTCAGCGAAGGGTTGGTGGGCGCCGCTCGGCAGTTAGCGGGGCGGTCGTCAGCCGACCGGAGCGATCAAGGTCTGGCCCGCGACCAGGTTCGGCGAGTTCATGTCGTTGAGTTCGCGGATGCGGTCGGCGACCTGGCGGGCGGGCGCGTCCGGCGCCACCCGGCGAGCCACGTCTTGCAGCGACTCCCCCGCCTCCACGCGCACGACGGCCAGGCGGTCCGGGACGTGCGCGGCCGAGCTGCCGGAGTCACCGTTGAGCACCTGACCGACGTTGCCGACCAAGCCCAGCCACAGCGTGATCGCGCCGGCGGCCAGGGCCAGCCAGATCGTGGTCGTCACCGTGACGGGGCGCTTGCGGTGCGGCGCGGCGGACACCGCGAGGCCGGTGCCGTAGTGGCGCGTGGGCGCGCCCGCCGGCCTCGAGGGGCCGGGGCGGCGGGACCGGGCCAGCCCGTCGCGGCCGTAACGAAGCCCCGGGACGGGTCCGTTGACCGGACGCCGAGGGCTGCTGGTACGCGGCGCCAGCGTGTGCATGGTTGTCATCTGCGTTCCTCCGGTCAACTTGATTCGCTCAGCTGTTCGACTGTATCGCTCGTGTGTTCGAATTCCGAACATGTGAGCGAAGCGTGTCGCACGAGTCGAACGCTAGACCACGCCACCGACAAGTGCGTGGCCGCTAGAGCTGACATGCGATCGAAATACCCGATCTGCCGAAGAGTTACACCTTTGTGATTCACGACTTCGGCGCGGCTTTTCGCCGACGGGCGGATGGGCGACACGCTACTCGAACACATGTTTGATTCTTGGGCGCGGTGGGGTTACATTCAGTGCCATGAGCGACAGCAGCGACACCCCATCGGCCGGCACGGGCGGCCGGTTGCACGCCGTGGATTCATCGCTGACCGAACGTCAGCGCACCATCTTGAACGTCATTCGCGCGTCGGTCACCAGCCGCGGCTACCCGCCGAGCATCCGGGAGATCGGCGACGCCGTCGGCCTGACGTCGACGTCATCCGTGGCCCATCAGCTGCGCACCCTGGAGCGCAAGGGTTACCTGCGTCGGGACCCGAACCGTCCGCGGGCGGTCGACGTCCGCGGCGCCGACGACGACGTGGCGGCGCCGGCAACCGACGTCGCCGGCTCCGACGCCCTGCCGGAACCGACCTTCGTGCCGGTCCTCGGGCGCATCGCCGCCGGTGGACCGATCCTCGCCGAGGAGGCGGTCGAGGACGTGTTCCCGCTGCCGCGCGAGCTGGTCGGCGAGGGCACGCTGTTCCTGCTCAAGGTCGTCGGCGATTCCATGGTCGAGGCGGCGATCTGCGACGGCGACTGGGTGGTGGTGCGCCAGCAGAACGTCGCCGACAACGGCGACATCGTCGCGGCCATGCTCGACGGGGAAGCCACCGTGAAGACGTTCAAGCGCGCGGGCGGTCAGGTATGGCTGATGCCGCACAACCCGGCATTCGACCCGATTCCCGGCAACGAGGCGACCGTGCTGGGCAAGGTCGTCACGGTGATCCGCAAGGTCTAGCCCGGCGGGTCAGTCCGCCTTGACGAAGCCGTTGGCCTGCGCGACTTCTTCGCTGGCCAGCCAGATTTCGGCGAGGGTGTCGTGGTAGAGCTCGCTGCCCGGTGTGTAGTACAGCCCGAAGCGGGCGCTTGCCTTGATCGGGTATCCGTCGGGCACCTGGTAGGGGTCGTCCAACGGTAGGTGGATGGTCGGGCGCCCGGGCGTGCCTGCCCCCGCGCCGCTGTCCTCGTCGTCGGCGGCCGCGTGCCGTCCGCCCCGCTGCCCGGATGCGACGACGGCCGCGGCGGCGGCCTCCGGCGCGGCGGTTTCCGGCGGGGTAGCTTCCGGCGGGGTGTCGTCCGCAGCGGCGGCGTCGGCACCAGTGGCCTCGGCGACATCCGCCGGAACATGCGGCACGGCCACATCCGGATACTCGGGCTCGGGAGCCGCGGCTTCGGGGGCGGCGTCCTCGTATTCGGCGTCCGGCGGCGTGTGCGGCACCGCGACGTCGAGGTACTCGGCATCCACGTACCCCTCGTCCCCGCGAGCGGCCTCCGGGTGGGCGGGCTCGTGCGCGTCGTCGGTGTACTCGGCTTCGGCGTACTCGGCTTCGACGTACTCGGCCTCGGCGTAATCCGCTTCGGGATAACCGGATTCGGCGTAATCCGCTTCGCCGTATTCGGATTCGGCGTATTCGGGTTGGGCATAGCCGGATTCCGTTTCGGGATAGCCCGCCTCCGACAGGGCCGTCGGTGAGACCGCGGCGAAGGAGTCGGTGTCCACCGCGTCGGGGTCCTGCTCCTCGTCCCCGTAGCCACCCTCGTCCGCACCGCGCCGCCGCCAGCTGACCCGCCCGGCGGCCTCGGCTTCGGGCGTCTCGGACTGCCCGTCGAAGTGTTCGGCGCCGACGTCGTCGGGCCCCCAGTGCTGGTCGCCCACCGGCTCGTAACCAAGGTCGAGGTCGCGGTGCGGCTCGTAGCCGGCACCGGCACGCGCGGCGCGCCGCCGGCGCCAACCGAGGGCCAACAGCCCGGCCAAGACGATCAGCACCAGCACCGGGATGCCGGCCAGCAGCCACCACCACTGCAACGCGAACTTCTTGGGGTGCGCGGGCGTCGCCGAGCTGCTCGGCTGGTTCTGGCCCGACACCTGCAGGCCCGACAGCAACGGCGCGAGATTGGCCGGGTCGGTGCTGAACGTGTTCTTCGCCCGGTTCCACGAGATCTTGCCGCCGACGAACTGCTGGGAGACCACGTCGCCGTCCACCGACTGGTCGCCGACGGGCGCACCCAGCTTGCCCGTCGGCCCCCGGAGCTTGTCCCACGCCGCCTTCATGGCGCCGCGCACCACGAACGCGCCGTGCTCCGAACTCCAGAAGATCACCGGTTTGTCGGCGCCGGAGAAGGTGACGACGCGGCTGGACGGGATCCCGCCGTCAGCTTCGTTGGCGGTGGGGAAACCGAGATCGCTACCGGCCGGGCCGCCCAGCGATTCGTACTTGGACAGGATGTTGGTCTCGACGGCGTTCGCGCCGGTCGCGGGGCTGAAATACACCTTGCCGTTGGCGAAGTCCTGGACGATCCCGTCGCCACCGATCGGATACTGCGCGCCCTTCTTGACCCCCAGCGGCCCGTTCGGACCACCGGCGGCGCGCCATGCCATGTTGATGGCCGCGGTGGGGTCGATCGCCACCTGCAAACCCTTCAACTGGTCGGCCAAACCCGCTGGCTCGGTGGTGAACTGCTTGGTCTGCCTGTTCCACGAAACCTGGCCGCCGCTGAATTTCTGGGCGGACACCTCGCCGTTGTAGGTTTCGTCGCCGACCGGGACGCCGAGCACGCCACCCGAGCTACCCAGCTTGTCCCACGCGGCGTTGATCGCGCCGCGCACCACGAACGCGCCGTGGTCCGGCGTCCAGAAGATCACCGGCTTGTCGCTGGCCGAGAAGGTGGCCACCCGGCTGTCCGGACCGGCGAGGCCGGGCACCTCATTGATCGCGGGGAAGCCCAGATCGCTGCCGGCGGGGCCGCCCAGCATTTCGTATTTGTCCAGGATCGGCCCGTAGACGAACTTGGCGCCGGTCGCCGGCGTGAAGAACATCTTGCCGCCGTCGAAGTCCAGCTCGAAACCGTCTCCGGCGGGATACACGTCGCCCTTCCGCGGGCCCAGCGGCGAACCGTCGCCGCCGGCCTTTTCCCAGGCGGCCATCATGGCCGCCTCGGCGTCGCCGATGGGAGACGCCGCCGCGGAAGGCGCCAACAAGGCGGCGGCGGTCGCGAAGGCCGTCAAGGTGACCAGCGCACTCCCGACCAGCCTGCGCATGTGACCTCTCTGCCCGTTCACCAAGCCTCCCAGCCGACGGCTACGGCCCTATCAGCGGCTATGCCCGTGGCTGCACAGCCGGCGAGGGGGCCGCACTCCGACCGCGCGGAAACAGCCCCGCACCGATCCGCATTATCGCCGGGCTCGCATAACTTTGCTCCTGCCAAGGAGAAATACGAAGTCAAATCACGCATATTACAAAAACGGATACCACGCCGATGTCGAAATGATGCCGAGCCACGCTCGAATCGCGACGAACCGCACCATCGCCCGCGTGACGTCGGACTTATCGTGCCGACTCCCGAACCGGTCGCACACCTGCGCAATAGGGCGCGGGCCTGCGCGCGCCGGCCCGGCTCGTCGCCCCTGCCGCGCTTTTCGCGGCGCACCATTGCGCGGGCGTCCCCGAAACACATGCGCCGACGGTACGTGAAGCCATTAACTCGCCGGCGATCTACCCGAAAAAACGGTGGCCAGGCGGGCATTGACCGCGTTTGCCGACCGCGGGCGAATTGACCGTTCCTTTGGCGATCGCCGTTGTCGGATCTAGACGCCGAGGCTGCGGCCGATGATCTCCTTCATGATCTCGGTCGTGCCGCCGTAGATGGTCTGCACCCGCGCGTCCAGATAGGCACGGGCGACGGGGTATTCGCGCATGTAGCCGTAGCCGCCGTGCAGTTGCAGACAACGGTCGATCAGGTGCACCTGCTTCTCGGTGGAGTACCACTTGGCCATGGCCGCCTGTTCGGCCGTCAGCTTCTTGTCCAGGTGCAGGCGGATGAACTCGTCGACCATCATGCGCACCACGGTGGCCTCGGTCGCCAGCTCGGCGAGCACGAAGCGGCTGTTCTGGAAGCTGCCGATCGGCTTGCCAAACGCCTTGCGCTCCTTGGTGTATTGCAGCGTGTCTTCGAGCACCTGCTCCATCGCGGCGGCCGCCATGATGGCGATCGAGATCCGCTCCTGCGGCAGGTTCTGCATCAGGTAGATGAACCCCATGCCCTCCTGCCCCAGCAGGTTTTCGGCGGGAACCTTGACATCGGTGAAGGACAGCTCGGCGGTGTCCTGGGCGGCCAGCCCGATCTTGTCCAGGTGCCGGCCGCGCTCGAAGCCCTCCATGCCGCGTTCGACAACGAGCAACGAAAAGCCTTGCGCGCCTTTGTCCGGATCGGTCTGCGCGACCACGATCACCAAGTCGGAGTTGATTCCGTTGGTGATGAACGTCTTTGCGCCGTTGAGCACGTAGTGGTCACCCTGCTTGACCGCGCGGGTCTTGATGCCCTGCAGGTCGCTGCCGGTTCCCGGCTCGGTCATCGCGATGGCGGTGATGAGCTCCCCGGTGCAGAACTTCGGCAGCCAGCGCTGCTTCTGCTCCTCGGTGGCCAAGGCCAGCAGGTAGGGCGCCACGATGTCGTTGTGCAGCCCGAAGCCGATGCCGCTGTAGCGACCGAAGGTGGTCTCCTCGGTGATGATCGTGTTGTACCGGAAGTCGGGGTTGCCTCCGCCGCCGTATTCCTCGGGGACAGCCATACCGAGGAAGCCCTGCTTGCCGGCCTCGAGCCACACGCCGCGGTCGACGATCTTCGCCTTCTCCCATTCGTCGTGGTGCGGCGCGACGTGGCGATCGAGGAAGGCGCGGTAGGACTCGCGGAACAGGTCGTGCTCCGGCTCGAAAAGCGTGCGCTGGTATTTGACGGCACTGCCCATGTGGATGACCTCCGGCGACTCGAAACTCTGTCGCCCAACATATACCAACCAGACGGTTGGTCGGCAGCCGGCGGGGTGGCCACGGCGCGCCGGCGGATCAGCCCGCCGAGAACTCCTGCAGGCGCCCGGCCAACGCCACCGGGACTCGGGCCTTGATCCGGGTGCCGTCGGGGCTGTGCTCCTCCTGCTGCACGCGCCCGTCGGCGTGCAGCCGGGCCACCAGGTCGCCGCGGTGGTACGGAATCACCACATCCACGGCCGTGTCGGCGGGGACGGCCAGCTCGCCCATCCGGCACCGCAGGGCCTCGATGCCTTCCCCGGTCCTGGCCGAGACGAACACGGCGCCGGGCAGGGCGTGACGGAGTCCGGCCAGCGTGAGGCCGCTCGCGGCGTCGACCTTGTTCACCACCAGCAGCTCGGGCGGCGGGTCGCCGTGATGGTCTGCGATGACGTCGGAGATCACCTCGCGCACCGCGTTGATCTGGGCCAGCGGGTTGGCGTCGGAGCCGTCGACCACGTGCACGAGCAGGTCGGCGTCGACGACCTCCTCCAGCGTGGAGCGGAACGCCTCGACGAGTTGGGTGGGCAGGTGCCGGACGAACCCGACGGTGTCGGTGAGCACCAGCGGGCGACCGTCGGTGAACTCGGCACGGCGGGTGGTGGGCTCCAGCGTGGCGAACAACGCGTCCTGCACCAGCACCCCGGCCCCGGTCAGCGCGTTGAGCAGGCTCGACTTGCCGGCGTTGGTGTAGCCGACGATCGCGACCGACGGGACGTCGCTCTGCTGGCGGCGGCTGCGCTGGGTGTCGCGGACCTGCTTCATGTCCTTGATCTCGCGGCGCAGCTTCGCCATGCGTTCACGGATGCGGCGGCGGTCGGTCTCGATCTTGGTCTCACCGGGACCGCGCAGGCCCACGCCTCCCCCGCTGCCGCCGGCGCGGCCACCGGCCTGCCGGGACATCGATTCACCCCAGCCGCGCAGCCGCGGGAGCATGTACTCCATCTGGGCCAGCGACACCTGCGCCTTGCCCTCCCGGCTGGTGGCGTGCTGGGCGAAGATGTCCAGGATCAGCGCGGTGCGGTCGATGACCTTCACCTTGACCGCCTTTTCCAGCGCGGTGAGCTGCGCCGGGGACAGCTCACCGTCGCAGATCACGGTGTCAGCGCCGGTCGCCAGCACCACCTCGCGCAGCTCCTGGGCCTTGCCCGAGCCGATGTAGGTGGACGGGTCGGGCTTGTCGCGGCGCTGGATGAGCCCCTCGAGCACCTGGGAACCGGCGGTCTCGGCCAGGGCGGCCAGCTCGGCCATGCTGGCCTCGCTGTCGGCGGCGGTGCCGTCGGTCCACACGCCGACGAGCACGACGCGCTCCAGGCGGAGCTGGCGGTACTCGACTTCGGATACGTCGGCGAGTTCGGTCGACAGCCCGGCGACGCGGCGCAGCGCCGACCGTTCTTCCAGGGCGAGTTCGCCGGTGCTTGGCTCCGGCACAGCGGGTTTGGAGAATTCAGGATGTGTCATAGGCAATACAGAATGATGCACGGCGGATCGGCGTCGTGCACCTGAATTAACGTCGCTGCGCGTCCCACCATTCCCCGCTGATCTCCCCCTGTGCCACGAGAACCGACGGTCCCCTCAGGTAGCTGGTGGCGTCGGTGATGGTGACGACGACGTCGCCGCCGGGCACCCGCACCTTCAGTGTGCCGGTGTCCGCACCGGCGGCGGCCAGCGCGGCCACCGTGGCCGCGACCGTGCCGGTGCCGCAGGAGCGGGTCTCGCCGACGCCTCGCTCGTGCACCCGCATCCGGACCGCGCCGTCGGCCGGCGCCGTGACGAGTTCGATGTTCACGCCCTCCGGGAACTGGGCGTGGTCGAAGCTCACCGGCGCCGCCACGTCCAGCCCGGCGAGTTCCTCGGCGGTCAGATCGGGATCCACGCATGCCAGGTGGGGATTGCCGACGTCGACCGCCAGGCCGGAAAACCGTCGGCCACCGACGATGGCGCTGCCCGGGCCGAGGGTGTTGGCCTTGCCCATGTCGACGCTGATGTCGGCGTGCGTCGCGTCGGCGTGGTGCACGGTGATCGGCCGGGGGCCGGCCGGCGACCCGATCACGAATTCGTCGCGGGACTCCATGCCGCTGGCCCGCAGGTAATGCGCGAACACCCGGATGCCGTTGCCGCACATCTGGGCGATGGAGCCGTCGGCGTTGCGGTAGTCCATGTACCAGTCGGCCGACGCCACGCCGTCGGGCAGGCGGTCCAGCACGCCGGCCGCCAGAGCCGCCGCGGCGGTGGTGACTCGCAGCACCCCGTCGGCGCCCAGTCCCCGACGCCGGTCGCACAGGGCGGCCACCCGGGCGGGGGCGAGGTCGAGCGCGGCCTCCGCGTCCGGGAGCACCACGAAATCGTTCTCGGTGCCGTGGCCCTTCGCGAACATCATGCGCGCCACTCCTCACCTCCGGCTGCGCCGGCAGCATCGTCGTCGGCGCGAATCACCTGCTCAGGATACGTGGCCCCACGCTTGCAGCGCTTCGTCGACGAGCCGGGCGCCGTCCGCCCCCGCTTTTTCAGAGTCCAGCCAGTGAACCCGGTGGTCGCGGCGGAACCAGGAGCGTTGCCGGCGGACATAGCGTCGAGTGCCCACGTAGGTCTGTTCGCGTGCGTCCCGCAGCCGCTCGGTGCCGCCTCCGGCGTCGAGCGCCTCGATCACCTGCGCGTAGCCCAGGGCGCGCGACGCGGTGACCCCGTCGCGCAGGCCCTCACCGAGCAGCGCGCTGACCTCCTCAACGAGCCCCTGGTGGAACATGGCGTCGGTGCGGCGGGCCAGCCGCTCGTCCAACGTCGTTGTCTCGCAATCCAATCCGATGATCGCGGTGTTCCACCTCGGGGTGCCGATGCGTGGCGCGGACGCGGCGAAGGGCCGACCGGTCAGCTCGACGACTTCGAGCGCCCGCACGATGCGCCTGGCGTCGGTCGGCAGGATGGCCGCCGCGGCGGCGGGGTCGCGGCGGGCCAGCTCGGTGTGCAGCCCGCCGACGCCGACCTCGGCCAGCCGCTGCTCCCAGCGAGCCCGCACCGCGGGATCGGTCGCGGGGAACGACCAGTCGTCGAGCAGCGATTGGATGTAAAGCATGGAGCCGCCCACGATGATCGGAACGGCGCCGCGGGCCGCGATCGCCTCGACGTCCGCCGCGGCGGCGCGCTGATAGCGGGCGACCGTCGCGGTCACTTTGACGTCCAGCACGTCGAGCTGGTGATGCGGGATGCCGCGGCGTTGCCCGACGGGCAGCTTGGCCGTGCCGATGTCCATGCCGCGATAGAGCTGCATCGCGTCGGCGTTCACGATCTCGGCGGCGTCGAGCCGTTCGGCGAGATCGAGTGCCAGCTGCGACTTGCCGGTTCCGGTGGGGCCGATGATCGCCAGCGGTCGGGCGGTCACTTCAGACCTGCCAGGCGCCGGCGAAGTAGCCCACGCCGTAGGGCGCCCCCCGGTATAGCTCCTTGGCCGACCGCGGTCCCGGCTCGGCCAGCCCGGCCAGCACCTGGAAGGCGACGCGGCCGAGGATCTGCCGGGGCAGCCGCGCCAGGGCGGCGACGTCGCCGGTCGCCAGCGCGTCGTCGAGGGCCAGCTGCGCGTCGGCGTTGGCCGGGTCGTATCCCCCGGGCGCGCTCGGGGTCAACGTGTTCGCGCCATCGGCCACGACCAGCACGCCGATCGGCTCGGCTGACCGGTCGACCTCGGCGCGCAACGCCCGGCCCTCGGCCAGGGCGGCCTCAGCGTCGTGGTCGGTGCGGTAGATGCGGGCCTCGGCGGTCGCGTCGGGGCGGGCCTGGCCGCGCACCCAGCCGGCCAGCAGCGCGGACACCGGCAGGTCGGCGGGCGCCGCGGTGTCGGCGCGCGGGGAAAGCCCGACCCGGACGTCCACACCGAAACCCGCGAACGTGCCGGCCGCATCCCGCCCCCACGCTTCGTCGCGTGCCCCGGTGCCGATGACGATCCAGCGGGCGGGGAGAAGGGCTGCCGCCGCCAGCACAGCGGCCACCAGATCGGTCACCTCCGCGGCGGCCCCGCCGGCCAGCTCGGGCACGAGCAGCGGCGCCGAGGGAACGATGGCAATCCCGCTGAGCACGCCACCAAACTAATGGTTCGCCGACGCGCGCGCTCAGGCCTCGGCGGCCACGACCACGGGGCCGGTGTTAAAAGGGTCGGCCTCGCCGTCCGAGGACGACCACGCGTCCGGCGTGATGCTCCCGTCGTCCCGGCCGACCTCGGCGACCATGGTGGCCGCCTCCCCGCGGGCCAGGGCGACGGTCGCCACGATCACCACGGCGATCGCCGCTACCAGCACGAAGGCCTTGGGCCCGTCCGCGTTCAGCGTTTCGCCCAGCACGAAGATGCCGAGCAGGCCGGCCACCACGGGCTTCGCCACCGTCATCGTCGGCATGGAGGCCGTCAGCGCACCGGCGCGGAACGCCGACTGCTGGAAGATCATCCCGGTCAGCGCCAACAGCAGCCACGGGACGAACTCGGGCGCGGTCAGCACGGCCAGCGGGCCGTCCTCGCCGACCTCGACGATCCCTTTGGTGAGCACCGCGAACAACGCCAGCGCCGAACCCGCGACCACCGCGAGCAGGGCGGCCGCGAACGGGCTGCCCGACCAGATCCGCGCGGCCACCACGCACGCCACCAGCAACGGCACCATCACCGCGGCGACGATGGCCCACGTCTCGACCGACGCGCGCTGATGTCCGGAGGCCGGGTCACCGACGATGATGACCACCGCCAGGGCCCCGGCGAGCACCACCGCCCACACCCACTCCCAGCGGGTGACCCGGCGCTTCGTCAGCCGCGCGTAGATCGGCAACGCGAACAGCAACGCCGTCACCTGCAGCGCGGTCACCAACACCACAGAGCCCCAGGCCAGGGCCCCGGCCTGCAGGCTGTAGTTGATGATCGCCGCGAGGCCTCCCAGCCACCACCGGGTGTCCTTCAGCGACATGCGGAACAGCTCCAGGTGGCCGACCTGCTTGTCCGTGATCTCCTGCGCAGAGCGCTGACGGATCACGTCGCCGACCGCGGATGCCAGCGCCGCGCACAACGCAATCAACGCCGCGACGTCAACCTTCGACATGAGTGACCCCTCATCTCACGATTGCCCCGACCAGCTTTCCCTGGGGCTCGGGCAAATACACGCAATATTTGCGATCAGTTCAGCAACAACTGTATGACGTCGCACACGCTGCGGCGCGCTCAACGAATCACCCTTTGTTCTTACGGCATTAACCTAAGGATGCGCTGTGGGCAACGCGTCGATCCGGTTAACCGCGGCGTCGCTAAGCCGGTTGCGCTGCGGCGTTCGGCAACCCGGCCGCAATCCTGTCCTGCGTCGCGGAGGCGTCGCCGCGCGCGAGTTCGACGGTGGCCGCCGCCATCACCAGCGCCGCGGCCGCCAGCGCCAGCATTCCTCCGCGACCGGTGTCGAGCGTCTCGCCGAGGACGGCGACGCCCAGCGCCGCCGCCACGACCGGCTGGGACACCTCCAGCGTCGGCATCGAGGCGGTCAGGGCGCCGGCACGAAACGCCGACTGCTCCCAGGCGAATCCCGCCACCGCGATCAGCAGCCACGCGTAAAGCTCGGGTGTCCGGACCACCGCCCACCCGCCGTCGCCGAGCCGATGCACCACTCCCTTGGCCAGCACCGCGAAGACGGCCCAGAGGGAACCGGAGACGAAGGCGAGCAGCGCGGCGGCCAGGGCACCGCCCCAGACGCGCGCGGCCACCACGCACCCGAGGAGCAGCGGGGCCAGCACCCCCGCCACGATGGCCCACGTCCGCAGCGGCGCGGTCGAGTGGCCCGCCCGCGGGTTGCCGACCGTGACGATCACGGTCACCGCGGCGGTCAGCACCACGGCCCAGGCCCACTCCCGGGCCGTTACGGCGCGGTCGGCGAGCCGGGCGCTGATGGGCAACGCGAACAGCAGCGAGAGGACGAGCAACGCCTGCACCAGCAACACCGACCCCTGGTCAAGGGCGGCCGCCTGCAACACGATGCTGACCACGAGCAGCACGGCGCCCCACCGCCACCGCCTGTTGCCGAGCAGCTTGCGGACGAGTTGGAGCTGCCCGATCGACGGGTCGGCGATCCGGTGGGTCGCCCGCTGCTGCAGCACGTCGCCGATCGCGACGCAGAGCGCGGACGCCAGCGCGAGCAAAGCGGCGATGTCCGCCTTGTCCATGGTTTCTCCGTCCGAGTCGGGGTTACGGACAACTGTGATACCTGATGCGCCTGCGCCGATGCATCTCGAACGGCAAGATCTGAGGTGGCGGCGGACGCGCCGACAAGCTGCTTGAATACTGTTAAGCAGCTGTTGGGAAGGCCACGAGCGCCGCCCCGCACTGATGCAGACGGTGCCGCTACGCGCGGCAGGTGCGCGGAGTTCCGACCGCGCGAAGGGTAGGTGACGAGCGCATGACGGCTGACGAACCCCAGGGACCGGACCCGGTCGGGCCGGTGCCCCAACCGGTTTCACGCCCGGTGCCACGCCCGGGACCGCGTCCCGGGCCACGGCCGGCGAGCGCGGCGCCGCGGCCCGTCGTCCACCCGATTCCGGCGCCGCCACGCAGCAACCCGCATCAGTTCGGGCGCGTCGATGATGACGGCACGGTCTGGCTGATCACCGCGGCCGGCGAGCGCATCGTCGGCTCGTGGCAGGCCGGGGACCGCGAAGCCGCCTTCGCCCACTTCGGTCGCCGCTTCGACGACCTGAGCACCGAGGTCACGCTCATGGAGGAGCGGCTCGCGGCGGGAACCGGGGACGCCCGCAAGATCAAGGCCCACGCCTCGGAGCTGGCCGAAACGTTGCCGACGGCTGCCGTACTCGGCGACGTCGACGCGCTCGCCGGCCGGTTGGCCAGCCTCATCGACCAGGTCGAGACCGCCGTCGCTGAGGAGCGCTCCCGGCGCGACGAGCATCGCGCCGCCCAGACCGCGCGCAAGGAGGCGCTGGCCGCCGAGGCCGAGGAGCTGGCCGCGAACTCGACGCAGTGGAAGGCCGCGGGTGACCGGCTGCGGGCCATCCTCGACGAGTGGAAGACCATCAGCGGCCTGGACCGCAAGGTCGACGACGCGCTGTGGAAGCGCTATTCGGCGGCCCGCGAGGCGTTCAACCGGCGGCGGGGGTCCCACTTCGCCGAGCTGGACCGCGAACGCATGGGCGTCCGGCAGGCCAAGGAGCGACTCTGCGAACGCGCGGAGGCGTTGTCCGATTCGACGGACTGGACCGCCACCAGCGCCGAATTCCGCAAGCTGCTCACCGAGTGGAAGGCGGCGGGGCGGGCCGCCCGGGACGTCGACGACGCGCTGTGGCGGAGGTTCAAGGCCGCCCAGGACGTGTTCTTCACGGCGCGCAACGCGGCGACGGCCGAGAAGGACGCCGAACTGCGGGCCAATGCCACGGCCAAGGAGGCGCTGCTGGCCGAGGCGGAGAAGATCGACACCGGCAACCACGACGCGGCCCGGGCGGCGCTGCGCTCGATCGCCGAGAAGTGGGACGCCATCGGCAAGGTGCCGCGGGAGCGGTCCGCCGAACTGGAGCGCCGGCTGCGTGCCGTCGAGAAGAGGGTGCGTGACGCGGGCGAGGCGGATTGGTCGGATCCCCAGGCGCAGGCCCGCGCCGAGCAGTTCCGCGTCCGCGCCGAGCAGTACGAGCAGCAGGCGGAGAAGGCCGCCGCAGCGGGCCGCACGAAAGAGGCCGAGGAGGCCAGGGCCAACGCCGAGCAGTGGCGGCAGTGGGCACAGGCGGCCGCCGAGGCGTTGACGCGTAAGCCCTAGGCGTCGGGATCCCGGGGCGCCCGGTCCGGGCTGTCGGGCTCGTCGTTGAGGCTCTCCAGCAGCGTCTTCGACTGCTGCTGCGCCGCGACCCGGCGCCGCTGCTCCTCGGCCGCGAGCTGCACGATCGTTCGCGACCATACGACCCGCGCCCACTGGTAGGTCAGCGTCAGGACGACGATCCACGCCGCGATCAACCCCACCCCGGGGCCCGGGTGCCCCGCGGCGACGGTCTGGCGCGACCAGATGGCCAACAACCCGGCCGCCCCGGCGAGCGCCGAACCCGCCAGCGCGATCCAGGCCAGCGCCCAGCGCCGCGTCACCAAAGCCAGCATGGAGAACCCGACGCCGAACACCAGCGCCAGCCAGGCGAACACCCGCGAGGGCAGCGCAACCGCCGCCGCGCCGGCGCCGTGGCTGCTGAACAACACGTCCCAGCCCCGCACCGCGCCGGTGTGCGGCAGGATGAACGATCCCAGGAGCACGAAAACCAGGATCGCCACGACGAAGCCGCGTGGGCCCGGGTCGAATCCACGCGCCACCCGGCGTTCGGCGGCCTCGATTTCGGTCCGTAGGGCGTCGAAGTCGGGGTGTTCTTCCATCATCGGGCACATCCAAGGGATTCTGTGGGGTCGGGGGGCGGTCCGACGGCGGGCATGCCGAGGCCGACGCCGCCCGGGCGCTCCCCGGCGGCGTGCGCGTCGCCCGCGCGGGTTCGGCGATGGCTGAGGATGCCGCCGTCGGCGATGAGGTGGTGCGGCGCGGCCTGGGTGAGGACCGCGGTGACGACGTCCCCGGGACGCACCCGGTCGGCCCCGGAGCTGTCCAAGCCGAAGTGCACCAGGCGGCCGTCGCGGGCGCGGCCGGTCATCCGCGCCGTGCGGGTGTCCTTGCGCCCCTCCCCGGCGGCGACCAGCAACTCCACCGTCTGGCCGATCAGCGCGCGATTGCCCTCCAGCGAGATCTGCTCCTGCAGCTCGACCAGCCGCTCGTAGCGTTCCTGCACAACGGCTTTCGGGAGTTGCCCGTCGAGTTCGGCGGCCGGGGTGCCGGGCCGCTTGGAGTACTGGAAGGTGAACGCGGCCGCGAACCGGGCCTGCCGCACCACGTCCAGCGTGGCGGCGAAGTCCTCTTCGGTCTCGCCGGGGAACCCGACGATCAGGTCGGTGGTGATGGCGGCGTGCGGCATGGCCGCGCGGACGCGGTCGATGATGCCGAGGTAGCGCTCGGCGCGGTACGAGCGCCGCATGGCGCGCAGCACCCGGTCGGAGCCGGACTGCAGCGGCATGTGCAGGGCGGGGCAGACATTCGGCGTCTGCGCCATGGCCTCGATGACGTCGTCGGTGAACTCGGCCGGATGCGGGGAGGTGAACCGCACGCGTTCCACCCCGTCGATGTCGCCGCAGGCCCGCAGCAGCCGCGCGAAGGCGCCGCGATCGCGGGGCAGCGCCGGGTCGGCGAAGGACACCCCGTAGGCGTTGACGTTCTGACCCAGCAGCGTGACTTCGAGTACGCCGTCGTCCACCAGGGCTCTCACCTCGGCCAGGATGTCGGCCGGGCTGCGGTCGACCTCCTTGCCCCGCAGCGCGGGCACGATGCAGAAGGTGCAGCTGTTGTTGCATCCGACCGAGACGGAAACCCAAGCGGCGTAAGCCGATTCGCGTGCGCTTGGCAGCGAGGAGGGAAACTCCCGCAGCGACTCGGCGATTTCCACCTGGGCGGTCTTGTTGTGTCGGGCCCGTTCGAGCAGCGTGGGCAGCGACCCGATGTTGTGCGTGCCGAAGACGACGTCGACCCAGGGCGCCTTGCGCAGCAACGCGTCCCGGTCCTTCTGGGCCAGGCAGCCCCCGACCGCGATCTGCATCTCGGGGTTGCCGCGCTTGCGCGGAGCCAGGTGGCTGAGGTTGCCGTACAGCTTGTTGTCGGCGTTCTCGCGGACGGCGCAGGTGTTGAAGACCACGACGTCGGCGTCCCCAAAATCCGAGCCGTCGGGGGCGCGCCGGTAACCGGCCGTTTCCAGCAGGCCCGCCAGCCGCTCCGAATCGTGGACGTTCATCTGGCAGCCGTAGGTGCGGACCTGATAGGTGCGCGCACCGGCGCCGTCGGGCGAGCCCGCGGCGTCCTGCACCACCATCGAAGTCACGGGGCCATGGTACGGCGACCCGGCGGTACCCGAGAAACCGCAGCTAGACCCGGCGGCGGTCCCGTTCGGCGGCCAGCTCGGCGAGGACGACCTCGCACGCCAGGTTCTGGCTGTAGCCCCGGCGCGCCAGCATTCCGACCAGCCGGCGGGTCACCCGCGCGTCGTCGCCGTCCAGCGTCTCGCGACGCAACTTGGCCCGCACCAACTCCTCGGCCCGGTCCCGTTCGGCGCCGGCGTCGATTCCGGACAGCGCCGAGGCGATCACGTCCTTGTCGACACCCTTGGTGTGCAATTCGGCGGCCAGGGCGCGCTTGCTCTTGCCGGCCTTCGCCCGGCGCGAGCGCACCCACTGTTCGGCGAAGCCGGCGTCATCGACCAAGCCGACGGTTGCGAGTCGGTCGAGCACGGCGGCGCTGATGTCCTCGGGATAGCCGCGCTTCGCGAGTTGGCCGTGCAGCTCGGCGCGGGTGCGCGCCCTCACGGTGAGCAGGCGCAGGCACAGGGTCCGCGCCTGCTCCTCGCGAGAGGGCTCAGAAATCGACGGGGGCGGGCAGGACGCTGTCATCGGACAAGCCATCGGTCACAACCGCACCAATGCCAAGCTTTTCCTTGATCTTCTTCTCGATCTCGTTGGCCACGTCGGCGTTCTCCATCAAGAAGGTGCGGGCATTCTCCTTGCCCTGGCCGAGCTGCTCACCCTCGTAGGTGAACCAGGAACCCGACTTGCGGATGAAGCCCTGCTCCACCCCCATGTCGATCAGCGAGCCCTCCCGGCTGATCCCCCTGCCGTAGAGGATGTCGAACTCGGCCTGCTTGAACGGCGGTGACACCTTGTTCTTGACGACCTTGACCCGGGTGCGGTTGCCCACCGCGTTGGTACCGTCCTTGAGGGTCTCGATCCGGCGCACGTCCATGCGCACCGAGGCGTAGAACTTCAAAGCCTTTCCACCCGTGGTGGTTTCGGGGCTGCCGAACATCACCCCGATCTTCTCGCGCAACTGGTTGATGAAGATGGCGGTGGTGCCCGAATTGTTCAGCGCGCCAGTCATTTTCCGCAGCGCCTGGCTCATCAGCCGGGCCTGCAGCCCGACGTGGCTGTCACCCATCTCGCCCTCGAGTTCGGCGCGCGGCACCAGGGCCGCCACCGAGTCGATGACCAGGATGTCCAGCGCGCCGGAGCGGATCAGCATGTCGGCGATCTCGAGGGCCTGCTCCCCCGTGTCGGGCTGGCTGACCAACAGGGAATCGGTGTCGACGCCGAGCTTCTTGGCGTAGTCCGGATCCAGGGCGTGCTCGGCGTCGATGAACGCCGCGACGCCACCGGCGGCCTGGGCGTTGGCCACCGCGTGCAGGGCGACGGTGGTCTTACCCGAGGATTCCGGGCCGTAGATCTCCACGACCCGGCCGCGGGGCAGGCCGCCGATGCCCAGGGCCACGTCCAGTGCGATGGATCCGGTCGGGATGACCGAGATCGGCTGACGCATCTCGTCGCCGAGACGCATCACCGAGCCTTTGCCGTAGCTCTTTTCGATCTGGGCCATCGCCAGCTCGAGAGCCTTCTCGCGGTCGGGGGCTTGCGTCATGGTGCCTCTCCTATGGTTCGGTGTGTTCGGTGACCGGTATCGGTCGGTTGGCCGTGACACTAGAGAAGGCCACCGACAAGTTGTCTCGCCGAACGTTCCCCACAGTAGCCGAACACCTGTTCGACTCAAGCGGACACGCCGAAGCCACGCGCGTGTGGCAACATTTGCTACCGAAACGCGCTGACGGGGCCCATGGAGCCTGAGGAAACCGGTGTGAATCCGGTGCGGTCCCGCCACTGTGACCGGGATGCCCTCCCGAGAGCCAGACACTCGCCGTCAGCGCTTCCTCACGACAACTGGGGCGGATTTCCCCGTAAGGGTCTGGTTGCGCATCGATGGACATCTCCGCTGAGCTGGCCGAAATAGCCTCGTATCAAGGGTTTTTCGCGTTGACCGTGGGCGGGACCGCGGCCGGGTGGCACCCGGTCCGGCGGTCCTACGCCGACGGGTTCGCCGACTTGGTCGAGGCCACCGCCCGGCGCTATCGCACGACGGATCTGCGGATCGGCGCCTCGCTGGTTCATCTCGGACACGCCACCCGCCTGTGGTCGCCCGTGCTCGCGTGCGCGCTGGCCCACGGCGTCGTCCCCGACCTGGGCGACCTGCAACGCGCCGGCGACGGGGCGCAATTGCGGCTGCCCGCGCCGGCCGGGTTCCCCGCCCGCTCACCGGACACCCTGTACCGGGCGGTGGTGCGCGAGCACATGCAGCCGCTCGCCGCCGGCCTGCGGGTCAAGCTGGCGCCCGCGCTGCTGGCGGGCAACCTGGCGTCGGCGCTGGTCGGCGCCGCCCGGGCCCTCCTGGCGGCGCGACCGGACCTCGACCTGCAGATCGCCGAAACGACCCGTGCGCTGCTGAGCACCGGTGTGCTGGCCGGATCGGGCGTCGTCACCGGCCCGCGCCTGGCCTTCAGGCGCCGCAGTTGTTGCCTCTTCTATCGGCTGCCCGGTGGAACCGTGTGCGGCGACTGCGTCTTCGAGACGCAGCCGCCGGACCGGCCTCGGGCGCCGCGTCGTTTACCCCCATCGCGCGGGGGTACCTGAGCACCACGCCCACCGAGACATCCCTGCGAGCCCTCGCGTTGACCTGTCGGTACACCTCGCGGGGCTACTGCGGCAGCACCAAAACCGACCTACGAATGGGCTGCCCACTCACCACTGGTCGCGCGGCACGTCGAAGTCCACGCACAGGGCCCGCCACACGTCACGGGGCTCGACCCCGTCCTCGATCGCCTGGGCGGCGGTGCGGCCGCCGAAACCGGTCAGCACGTGGTCGGCCAGGACCGAAGAACCGTATGCCGCACCGAATCGCAGGACCACCCGCTCGTTGAATTCCGTTAGCCGCACGCCAGCAAGATACCCACCGGGTGCGGATCGGACACCGGCCGCGTCAGCGCCAGCTGGCCGGCAGGTCGTTGAGGTGATTGGGGCAATAGTCCTGAACGGCCTCGGACATGGTGGTCCGCGCGCGCTGCGCCGACATCCGGGAGCGCAACTGCATGAAGGCGTACTCGGCCGGCGCATAGCCCTGCTCGGCGGCCGCCGGATCGTCCATCAACTGGCACGCCTGCTGCTCGTCGCCGCTGTCGGCGCGGGCGACACCCGAGCTGAACATCAAGGCGAGAAGCAGGCCGCCGGCCGCGATCGATTTCATTGCCGTTGCCCTCCTTTGCGCGACCTTGGCCATCATCCCGTCAGAGCGAGCGCCTCGTGGCACACCCGCACCGGATCGGCCACGCCGGCGATGCTAGCGGCGGCGGTCCGGGCCGCCTGGCGGTATCGGGGCGACGACAGCACCTCGTTGACCGCGGCCACCAACGCCCCGGCGGTCAGCGGCCGCACCAGCAGCCCGCTGCCCTGCCGGACCACCCGGTTGGCGATCTCCCATTGGTCGCCGCCGCCGGGCACCACCACCAGCGGCACCCCCGCCAGCAGCGTCTTGGCCACCATGCCGTGCCCGCCGCCGCAGATGGCCAGGTCGGCGTGCGTCAACAACTCGGCCTGGCTGCCCAGCCCGACCACCGCCCACGGCGGCACCTGCAGATCCGTACCGCCCAGCCGGGAGACCACCAGCCGCGATCCGGCGGGCAGCGTCTCCCCGGGCCGCAGGTGAGCCAGCGCGACCTCGGCCATGCCCTCGGTCCCGGTCGACGCGGTCGACGGCGCCACCACCACCACGGGCCCCGAACCCGCCGGGATGTCCAGCACCCGATCGGTCGGTTCGAAGTGCAGCGGGCCCACCACCACGGCCTCGGACGGCCAGTCCGGCCGCGGCACCTCGAGGGCGGGCAGGGTGGCGATCAGCCGCCGCAGCGGGCCGGGGTCGTGGGCCGGCAGCCCGATCTCGACCCGCACGGCCGCGCGTTGCCGCAGGCCCGCGCGCCACGACCGCGCGGTGAGCGCCCGCATCGTCGCATCGCGGAGCCGGCCGCGGATACCCGTGCCCGGCGCCAGCCCGCTGCCGATCGGCGGCAACCCCTTCGACGGCAAATACAGCGGGTGCGGGTCCAGCTCGATCCACGGGATGCCCAACAGCTCGGCGGCCATGCCGCCGCCGGCGGTGATGACGTCGGAGACCACCAGGTCGGGCGACAGCTCGCGCAGCGCCGGCACGTTCAGGACGGCCATCCGCGCCGCGCGCCGATGGATCCGCGCGCCGGCGTCGACGTCGTCGTCGGTGGCCGCCAGCCCGTCCAGCGGCGCGGCGCCGATGCCTGCGGCGCGGGCGGTGTCGAGCCACTCGGCGCCGGTGAACAGCGTGGGCTCGTCACCGGCCCGGGCGAAGCGTCGGCACAGCGCAATCGCGGGAAACGAGTGCCCGGGATCCGGCCCGGCGACCACGGCGACACGCATCGGCCTTACCCTGCCACAGCGCGCGGCCGCAACGCTCGCCTACGCTGGCGATCATGACCGAGCCGACCGGGACAGCCGTTGCGAACACCCGCACGGTCGAGACCTTCCTGAACGCCCTGCAGGACGCCGATTACGACGCCGCCGACGCGGCACTGGACGACGACCTCGTCTACGAAAATGTCGGGCTGCCGACGATTCGTGGCCGCGCCAGGGCCATGAAGCTGTTTCGCCAGATGGACGGCCGCGCCGCCTTCGAGGTGAAGATCCACCGGATCGCCGCGGACGGCGGCGCGGTGCTCACCGAGCGCACCGACGCCCTGATCTTCGGCCCGCTGCGGCTTCAGTTCTGGGTGTGCGGCGTGTTCGAGGTCCACGACGGACGAATCACGTTGTGGCGCGATTACTTTGACTTTTTCGACATGGTCAAGGCCACCCTTCGCGGCCTGGCGGCGATGGTGGTGCCGTCGTTGAAGGCGACGTTCTAGCTCGCTCCGCGCAGACCGCCGAGTTCGTCGAACGCCTGCGCCCAGCCGACCAGGCGGTCGGTGGCCCCGGTCAGCTCGGCGCGGTAGCGCTGCGAGGCCGCCAACTGGTCGCCGTTGGCGGAGGACACCAATTGCGCTGCGGCGGTGACCATTTCGTTGTACTGGCGAACGCCGGCGCTGAGCTGCGCGGTGAACGCGTTGATGGTGGGCACCAGATACGTTCGCGATGATTCGCTGGACTCGGCCGCCCGCTCCATCGACACCACCTCCGCGGCGGTGGCCGCCATGGCCGCCGAACTCTTGCTGGCCGCCGCGGACAGGTCGCGTATTTCGGCGGTCGGCAGCATCGATCCCCGCTCGATCACGTTCAGCAGCGACAGGAATCCGCGCTCGGAGGCGCCCAGCGCGTACATCGCGGGCCGCGCCGCCGAGCCGGGCGGCGGCAGCCGTCGCACGTTCGCCGGGCGGGGTGTGGGCAGCGGCTCGGAACGCAGCCACCGGTAGCGCAGCAACAGCAGCGTCGCCGGGACGGCCATGATGACCGCGACAGCGCCGGTGATCTCCAAGAGCAGCGCGAACCAGCCCCACGCCGCGAGCAGCATCGTCACCACCGCCCAGAACACACAGCCGACGGCGAAGATCAGGCCCCACCGCAGCGCGCGGCGCCGCCGCCGCAACAGCCGAGCGCGGGGATCCGCTGCGGCGCTGAGCTTTTGGGCCACCAGGTCGGAGAGGTCGGCGGCGGTGGCCAATCCCCGCCCCAGCACCGTGCGCCAGAGCCCGCCCCGTGTCTCGCTCACCGCCCCGACACCCGGGCTACTGGCCAAAGGGCTTCTCGGTGGCCGCGCTCCCGGTCGTCTCCGCGGGCGCGGGCGCCGCCTGCGGGGTGGCCCCGGGGGCAGGCGTCCCACCGGTCGGCAACGCTTCGCCGCGCATCGAGGCGCGGATCTGCTCCAGCCGGGAGTGACCGGCCATCTGCACGCCGGCCTGCTCGACCTCGAGCATGCGGCCCTGCACGGAGCTCTGCGCGAGCTCGGCCGATCCGATCGCGTTGGCGTAGCGGCGTTCGATCTTGTCGCGCACCTCGTCGAGGCTGGGCACGTTGCCGGGCGCGGCGATCTCGCTCATCGAGCGCAGCGAGGCGCTGACCTGTTCCTGCATCTTCGCCTGCTCGAGCTGGCTGAGCAGCTTGGTGCGCTCGGCGATCTTCTGCTGCAGCACCATCGCGTTCTGCTCGACCGCCTTCTTGGCCTGGGCGGCCGCGCTCAGCGCCTGGTCGTGCAGGGTCTTGAGGTCCTCGACGCTTTGCTCGGCGGTCACCAGCTGGGCCGCGAACGCCTCGGCGGCGTTGTTGTACTCGGCGGCCTTGGCGGCGTCTCCGGCGGCGGTGGCCTGGTCGGCCAGCGTCAGCGCCTGGCGGACGTTGACCTGCAGCTTTTCGATGTCGGCGAGTTGCCGGTTCAGCCGCATCTCGAGTTGGCGCTGGTTGCCGATCACCTGGGCGGCCTGCTGGGTCAGCGCCTGGTGCGTGCGCTGCGCCTCCTCGATCGCCTGCTGGATCTGCACCTTGGGGTCGGCGTGCTCGTCGATCTTCGCGTTGAACAGCGCCATGAGGTACTTCCACGCTTTGACGAACGGATTGGCCATGAGTGAGCTCC
The DNA here is from genome assembly GCF_001667625.1 of Mycobacterium sp. E1715. Classification (NCBI taxonomy): domain Bacteria; kingdom Bacillati; phylum Actinomycetota; class Actinomycetes; order Mycobacteriales; family Mycobacteriaceae; genus Mycobacterium; species Mycobacterium sp. E1715. The sequence goes on along the minus strand of NZ_LZJJ01000123.1, from coordinate 4,259 downwards.
ACCTTCGCTTCGTATAGGCCGGATGGTCCCGGGATGGGCCGACGCTTGTCGCTCAATTTAGTGGGTCGGCGCCGATCGCCCTACCCCTAGCGGTCCATCGTTGCCGACGGTGCGGCTCAGGCGATCGCCAGGGATGCCACCGGCGGGATGACGACCTTGGTGTCGGCGTCGATGCTGGGGCCGCGCAGCCCGTCGGCGGGCGCCCCGTGGGCCACGCGTTCGCGGGCCCGTTCCTGGCCGGCCATCCGCTCGCCGGCGTCGGTCAGCACCGACGACAGCGGGACCTGCAACGCCTCGCAGATCGCGTTGAGCAGCTCGCTGGACGGCTCCTTGCGGCCACGCTCCACCTCGGACAAATACCCAAGGCTCACTCGCGCCGAATCGGAGACCTCGCGCAGCGTCCGGCCCTGCGTCATGCGGGCCTCACGCAGCACGTCGCCGATGACCTCGCGCACTAATGGCGGCATTCCTGCCCTCCTTCGTCCAGTCAGCCCGCTCGGCGCGAATAGGCCGCGACTGCAGGCGCTCAAAAGGTGAAACGCGGGCGGCGGGGCGTTGGTTCCCGTTCGGCGACCGCAGAATCAGTCGGATGTCCGGCGCACTTCCCGCACGGTCGACACCACGTAGTCGATGCCGGTGACGATCGTGAGCACGATCGCCACCCCCATCACCACCGCCGCCGCCACCCGCAGCGGCCCCGACAGCGGCAGGATGAACAGGCCGATCGCCACCACCTGCACCACGGTCTTGACCTTGCCGCCCCAGCTGGCCGGGATGACCCCGCGGCGGATCACGGCCAGCCGCAGCACGGTCACCCCGAACTCGCGGGCCAGGATCACCACGGTGACCCACCAGGGCAGGTCACCCAGCATCGACAGGCCGATCAGCGCCGAGCCGACCAGCGTCTTGTCCGCGATCGGATCGACGAAGGCCCCGAATTCCGTTGCCATGCCGTAATTGCGGGCCAGCAGGCCATCCAACCGATCGGTGATGCAGGCGATCGCGAAGATCACGAAAGCCACGATCCGAAAGGCGAACTCGTGACCGTCCTTGGCGAACAGCGCGAGCAGGAAGATCGGGACCAACACCAGCCGCAGCAACGTCAGCGTGTTGGCGAGGTTTGCGATGTGGACGCGGCCCGGCGGTCCGGTCAACGGACCCGTTTGCGGCTGCCCCGACACCGCAACAGAATAACTGTTGACCAGCGCAGCCGTCCCCGATGCCGATACTGTTAGCCGTGACCGATAGTTCGCAGGACTGCCTGGTGCGACGCGCGCGAACCTCCGACGTCCCCGCCATCAAGCAGCTCGTCGACACCTACGCCGGCAGGATCCTGCTCGAGAAGAACCTGGTGACGCTGTACGAGGCCGTCCAGGAATTCTGGGTGGCCGAACGCGAGGGCGCCGTGGTCGGCTGCGGTGCGCTGCACGTGATGTGGTCCGACCTGGGCGAGATCCGCACCGTCGCGGTCGACCCGGCGATGACAGGCCACGGCATCGGCCACGCGATCGTCGACCGGCTGCTTGAGGTCGCGCGCGAGCTGCAGCTCAAGCGGCTGTTCGTGCTCACGTTCGAGACGGAGTTCTTCGGCAAGCACGGGTTCACCGAGATCGAGGGCACGCCGGTGACCGCGGAGGTGTTCGAGGAGATGTGCCGCTCCTACGACATCGGTGTCGCCGAGTTCCTCGACCTGAGTTACGTCAAGCCCAACATCCTGGGCAACTCCCGCATGCTGCTGGTGCTCTGACTCGCCGAGCGTGACATGAGGCGGGAAATCGGCCGAAATCTCGCCGTGGGTGCACGTTCGGCGCCGGGGGCTAGTCGTCGGGGTCGCCGCCGTCGGCGTCGGCGCCGCCCCGGATCAGCGCCAGCGTTCCGGCCAGCTCGTCGGGCTTGACCAGCACGTCGCGCGCCTTGGATCCCTCGCTGGGCCCGACGATGCCGCGCGTCTCCATCAGGTCCATCAGCCGGCCGGCCTTGGCGAAGCCGACCCGCAGCTTGCGCTGCAGCATCGAGGTGGAGCCGAACTGGCTGGACACCACGAGCTCGACCGCCTGCAAGAACACGTCCATGTCGTCGCCGATGTCCGGGTCGACGTCGGTGCGCTCGCCGGTGGGCTTGGCCGTCGTGACGCCCTCGGTGTATTCGGGCTCGGCCTGGTCCTTGCAGGCCGTGACGACGGCGTGGATCTCCTCGTCGGTGATGTAGGCGCCCTGCAGGCGCAGCGGCTTGCTCGCGCCCATCGGCAGGAACAGGCCGTCGCCCATGCCGATCAGCTTCTCGGCGCCGGCCTGGTCCAGGATCACCCGGCTGTCGGTGAGCGACGACGTCGCGAACGCGAGCCGCGACGGCACGTTGGTCTTGATCAGGCCGGTGACCACGTCGACCGACGGGCGCTGGGTGGCCAGCACCAGGTGGATGCCCGCCGCCCGGGCCTTCTGGGTGATCCGCACGATGGCGTCCTCGACGTCGCGGGGCGCGGTCATCATCAGGTCGGCCAGCTCGTCGACGATCGCGACGACGTACGGGTAGGGCCGGTATTCGCGCTGGCTGCCCAGCGGCGCGGTGATGGCCCCCGACCGCACCTTTGCGTTGAAGTCGTCGATGTGGCGCACCCGGGAAGCCTGCATGTCCTGGTAGCGCTGCTCCATCTCCTCGACCAGCCAGGCCAGGGCGGCCGCGGCCTTCTTCGGCTGCGTGATGATCGGGGTGATCAGGTGCGGAATCCCCTCGTACGGGGTCAGCTCCACCATCTTCGGGTCGATCAGGATCATCCTGACCTCCTCGGGCGTGGCCCGGGTCAGCAAGGAGACCAGCATGGAGTTGACGAAGCTCGACTTACCCGAACCGGTGGAGCCGGCGACCAGCAGGTGCGGCATCTTGGCCAGGTTGGCCGAGATGAAGTCGCCCTCGATGTCCTTGCCAAGCCCGATCACCAGCGGGTGGTGGTCGCGGCGGGTCGACGGCGCGGTGAGCACGTCGGCCAGCCGCACCATCTCCCGGTCGGTGTTGGGCACCTCGATGCCGACGGCGGATTTGCCGGGGATCGGGGCCAGCATGCGCACGCTCTCGGTGGCCACCGCGTAGGCGATGTTCTTCTGCAGCGCGGTGATCTTCTCCACCTTCACGCCCGGGCCCAGCTCGACCTCGTACCGGGTGACGGTCGGCCCGCGGGTGCAGCCGGTGACGGCCGCGTCGACCTTGAACTGGGTGAGCACCTCGCTGATGGCGTCGGCCATGACCATGTTGGCGGCGCTGCGCTTCTTCGGCGGGTCCCCCGCCACCAGCAGGTTCAGCGAGGGCAGCGTGTAGGGGCCCTCGACGACCCGGTCGACGATCTCGGGCGGCTTCTTGGCGCGACGGCGGCTCTTCCCGATGGCCGGCTCCGGTGTGGTGGGGATGTCGTCCTCGTTGTCCCGCAGGGCCGGGGCCGGGTCGGCCGCCGGCCAGGCTTGCGGCTCGTCTTCGGGAAGCGAGCTCTCGTCGTAAAAGTCTTCGGCCACAGCGGAATCCGCGTAGTCGTCATAGTCGTCGTACTCGCCGTATTCGTCGTCGCCGAGCAACCGGGCGCCGAACATGGCGCGGACCGCGTCGGGCACCTCGCGGATCGTGGTTCCGGTCAGCAACAGCAGGCCGAACATGAAGCCGATGAACAACAGGGGCGCGGCGATCCAGGCCGTCAGCCCGTCCGACAGCGGGCCGCCGATGGCGAAGCCGATGAATCCCGCCGCGCGGCGGCGCGCCTCGGGGTCTTCAGGCGAACCGGACCACAGGTGCCGCAGGCCGAGCACCGACAGCGCGATCAGGGTGCCGCCGAGGATGAGCCTCGGGCGCGCGTCCGGGTTGGGCTGCGTGCGCATCAGCGTCACCGCCACCGCGGCGGTGACGACCGGGAGCGCCAGCACGCCCGCACCGATGAAGGTCCGCAACAGCGTGTCGACCCATGCACCGACCGGTCGGGCGGCGTTGAACCACGAGCTCGCGGCGACCACGACGGAAAGGCCGAGCAGGCCCGCGAAACGGCGCAACCAGTCGCTGCTGGTGGCCGCCGGGCTGACCGGCGGGCGCGCCCTGCGCGCCACCTGGCTGATGGCCGCGCGCAGCACGGGCGGCGCGGCCCGGTCGATCGGGCGGGCCCGCGACATCGACCCGGGACACCGCCGCGACGGGATCGCGCTGATGCTGCTCGGCCTTTCCGTCGTGGTCGCCGCGAGCTCGTGGTTCAACGCCGCCCGACCGGTCGGTGCATGGGTCGACAC